>NZ_JAWQJT010000004.1:300000-582331 GCF_033441515.1 Amycolatopsis solani | reverse complement strand
GGAGTGTTTCGGTGGTTTTAGCGTCAGGGAAACGCCCGGTCCCATTCCGAACCCGGAAGCTAAGCTTGACAGCGCCGATGGTACTGCAACCGAAGGGTTGTGGGAGAGTAGGACACCGCCGAACTTACCTTCCGTACGGCCCGTTAGGATAGCCAGTTGGCTGCCCTAGCGGGCCGTACGCGTATGTCCAGAACAAGATTTTTTCCATGGCAGGAGGCCAGGTGTCCGAGTTCGGTCGACGAGACTCAAGCGATGATGGGTCCGGCCGATCGGCACGCCGGGACGAAGGCTCCCGGGACCGGTCGGACGCACCCCGGGGAGACCGGCGCGGTGCGCGCCAGGACCGCGGCGGCCGCGACGGCGGACACCAGGGCCGGCCTCGCCGCGACGACCACGGAGTCCGTGGCGGCGGCAAGCCCTTCCGCGGCGGCGACGGTCCCCGTGACCGCGACCAGCGCGGAAGCGGCGCAGGTCAGAGCCGCGACGGCGGCCGGAACTTCAACGACCGCGACGACCGCCGCGGCAGCCGGCCGAGCGGCGGTGGCTACGGCAATCGCAGCACCGGTGACCGCGACGACCGTCGCGGCGGGGGTTACGGCAGCCGGGATTCCGGCAGCCGCTCGGGTGGCGGTGGCTATGGCGGCCGCAGTACCGGTGACCGTGACGACCGTCGTAGTGGGGGTTACGGCAATCGCGATTCCGGTAACCGCTCGGGTGGCGGTGGCTATGGCAGCCGCAGTACCGGTGACCGTGACGACCGTCGTAGCGGGAGTTTCGGCAACCGCGACTTCGGTGGGCGCGATGACCGTCGTAGCGGCGGTGGGTACAGCAACCGCGATTCTGGCGGGCGCGACGACCGCCGCGGCGGCGGTTACAGCGGCAGCCGCGATTCCGGTGGGCGCGATGACCGCCGTAGTGGCGGTGGGTACAACAACCGCGACTCCGGTGGACGCGATGACCGTCGTAGCGGCGGCGGTTACAGCAGCAGCCGCGATTCCGGTGGGCGCGACGACCGCCGTAGTGGTGGTGGGTACAACCGCGATTCCGGCCGGCCGAGCAGCGGCAGCTACAGCAACCGCAGCACCGGTGACCGCGACGATCGTCGCAGTGGCAGCTACGGCTCCCGCGACTCCGGGCGTCCGAGCGGCGGCGGGGACAACCGCGACTCCGGCGGGCGTGACGATCGCCGGAGCGGCGGGGGCGATGACCGTCGCACTGGCGGCAGCTACAACAAGCGCGACTCCGCCGGGAGCGACGACCGGCGCGGTGGTGGGTACAACCGCGATTCCGGCCGGCCGAGCAGCGGCAGCTACAGCAACCGGGACTCCGGCGGACGCGACGACCGCCGCAGTGGTGGCTCCAGCGGCCGGCCGAGCACTAGCTACAGCAACCGCGACTCCGGTGGGCGTGACGACCGGCGTGGCAGTGGCCGCGATTCCGATCGGCCGAGCACCGGTGGCTACCGCAACCGTGACTCCGATGACCGTCGCGGGAGTGGCAGCCGGTACTCGGACAGCGCCGGGCGTTCCGACAGCCGCGGCTCCGACGATCGGGCCGGGCGCCCGCAGGGCAAGGCGGCCCACGGCGACCGCAAGCCGCGGTGGGAAGAGCGGCCTGTGCGGCGGGAGTCGCGGCCGCGGGTCGGGACCGCGCTCGATGACGAGGCGCTGGCCAAGGAGCTCCTCGAGGCGCCCGAGCTGCCCGAAGACATCGAGTTCTCCGACCTCGACGAGGATGCCCGCCGCGAGCTGAGGACCTTGCCGAAGGGGCTGGCCGAGACCGTCGGGAAGCACCTCGTCGCCGCCGGGGGGCTGATCGACAGCGATCCCGAGGCCGCGCTCGAACACGCCAAGTACGCCAAGGCCAAGGCCTCGCGCGTGCCGATCGTCCGTGAGGCGCTCGGGCTCGTCGCTTACCACGCCGGCAACTGGTCCGAAGCCCTCTCCGAGCTGCGGGCCGTCCGGCGGATGACGCGCACCGACGACCACATCGCCATCATCGCCGACGCCGAGCGGGCGCTGGGCCGGCCGGAGCGGGCGCTCGACCTGGCGAAGGAGGTCGACACCGCGAAGCTGGCGAAGGCCGTTCAGGTCGAGCTCGCGATCGTCGCCGCCGGGGCGCGGCGGGATCTCGGGCAGCTCGACGCCGCCGTCGTCTCGCTGCAGGGTGACGACCTCAAAGCCGAGAAGCGCGACCCGTGGAGCGCTCGCCTCTTCTACGCCTACGCCGACAACCTCGCGGCCGCCGGGCGTGCGGACGAGGCCGTGCGGTGGTTCCTCAACTCGGCCGAGGCCGACGAGGACGACGAGACCGACGCCGCCGAGCGGGCCGCCGACCTCGCGAACGGGCCGAAGGACCAGGCCGCCGAAAACCAGGCCGCCGAAGAAAAGGACACCGAAGACACCGATGAGTGACGCCTTGCTCGCGGCCTACGACGCCGTCCTGTTCGACCTCGACGGCACCGTCTACCACGGCTCCCGGGTGATCCCGGGCGCTCCGGAGACGGTCCGTGCGGTCCGCGAGCACGGCACACCCGTCCGCTACGTCACGAACAACGCCTCCAAGGCGCCCGGCGAGGTCGTCGCGCACCTCACCGGCCTCGGCATGCCCGCCGGGACCGACGAGGTGCACACCAGCGCCCAGGCCGGCGTCGTGCTGCTCAAGGACCGGCTCGAGCCCGGGGCCGAGGTCCTGGTCGTCGGCACCGAATCGCTGGCCGCCGAGGTCGCCGGGGCCGGGCTGAAGCCGGTGCGGGAAAACGGTGACGACGTCCAGGCGGTCGTCCAGGGCCACTCGCCCGACAACACCTGGGCCGCGCTCGCCGAAGCCTGCCTGGCCATCCGGGCGGGTGCGCTGTGGGTCGCCTGCAACGTCGACGCGACCCTGCCCAGCGAGCGCGGCCTGCTGCCGGGCAACGGCTCGATGGTCGCCGCGCTGCGCACCGCCACTGATGTCGAACCGCTCGTCGCCGGGAAGCCGCAGCCGCTGCTGTTCGAGACCGCCGCTCGCTCGGCGGGCGCGGAACGGCCGCTGGTCGTCGGCGACCGGCTCGACACCGACATCGCAGGTGCGGTCGCCGCGGGCATCGACTCGCTGGTCGTGCTCTCCGGGGTCGCGACGCCGCGGCAGCTGATCGAGGCCGTCCCGGCCGAACGCGGGACGTACCTGGCCAAGGACCTCACCGCGCTCACCGAGCCGCCCGAGGACCTCAAGATCGGGCCGCGCCCCGGCTGGTCGGTGACCACCCGCGACGGCGTCCTGGAAGCGACCGGCGACGGCGACGACCTGGACCTGCTCCGCGCGCTCTGCCACGTGGCCTGGGAGACCGGTGTCACCGAACTCGGCGAGGACACGAAGGCCCGGCTGGGCTGACTGCTACCGTTTGTGACGTGCAGGATCATCACTACCCCGTCCCGGGCCCCCCGCCCGGTTCGTTCTCGCCGCAGACCGACCCGCGCGCCGGCATCGACGAAGCCGTAGCCGGGCTGGACGACCTGGACGCGTTGCCGCTCGCCGAGCACGTCGAGCGGTTCGACGCCGTGCACACCGAGCTGACCGTCGCCCTGTCCAGCATCGACAAGGTCTGACCGGCGTGCCCAAGCGGGCCCGCCTCGACGCGGAACTGGTTCGGCGCGGCCTCGCCCGGTCGCGCGAACAGGCGTCGGCCCTGATCACCGGCGGCAAGGTCACCGTGCGCGGCATGGTGGCCTCGAAGCCCGCCACCGGTGTCGAGAACGACGCACCGATCGTCGTGAAGGACGAGGACGACGCCGGCTGGGCCTCCCGCGGCGCGCACAAGCTGCTGGGCGCCCTCGAGGCGTTCACGGAGCTGAGCGTCGAGGGCAAGCGCTGCCTCGACGCCGGTGCGTCCACCGGTGGCTTCACCGACGTCCTGCTGCGCAACGGCGCCGCGACCGTGATCGCCGCCGACGTGGGCCGCGGCCTGCTCGACTGGCGGATCCGCACCGATGAACGTGTAGTGGTCATGGACCGCACCAATGTTCGCAACCTCTCTCCCGACGACCTCGGCGGCCAGGTCGACGTCGTCGTCGGTGACCTCTCGTTCATCTCCCTCAAGCTCGTGCTGCCCGCGCTCGCCGCCTGCGCGCGCGAAGGCGCCGACCTGGTGCCGATGGTCAAGCCGCAGTTCGAAGTGGGCAAGGACCGGCTCGGCAGCGGTGGCGTCGTCCGCGACCCGGAACTGCGCGCCGAATCCGTGCTCACCGTCATCGGCGAGGCCGCGAAGCTCGGGCTCGCCCTGCGCGGGGTGACCGCGAGCCCGCTGCCGGGGCCGTCCGGGAACGTCGAGTACTTCGTGTGGCTGAAGAAAGAACACGTGGCCGGGTCCACTGTGGACGCGGTAGACAGGTCTGAGGCCGAGCGGCTCGTCCGAACCGCCGTCGAGGAAGGGCCCGCATGACCACCGAACGTGAAGTTCTCCTCATGGTGCACCCCGATCGCGACGCGACGGGCGAGGCCGCGCGCGAGGTTTCGGCGCGCTTCGCCAAGGCAGGCATCCGGATCCGGGTGATCGAGCACGACGTCTGCGCGCTGATCAACCCCGACGAGCACGGAGTCGGCGCGACCTGCACGGTCGTCGACCCGGACGACAACCCCGCCGCGGGCGTCGAGCTGGTCTTCGTCCTCGGTGGCGACGGCACGCTGCTGCGCGCGGCCGAGCTGGCCCGTCCGGCCGGGGTGCCGGTGCTGGGGGTGAACCTCGGGCGCGTCGGCTTCCTCGCCGAGGCGGACTCCGACGCGCTGGCCGACACCGTGCAGCGGGTCGTCGACGGCGACTACCAGGTCGAAGAGCGGATGACCATCGACGTCACGGTCACCCACGGCGGCGAAGAGGTCGCCCGAACCTGGGCCCTCAACGAAGCCAGCGTCGAGAAGAGCACCCGCGAGCGGGTCCTCGACGCGCTGATCGAGGTCGACGGCAGGCCGGTGTCGGCGTTCGGCTGCGACGGTGTGCTCTGCGCCACACCCACCGGTTCGACGGCGTACGCGTTCTCGGCGGGCGGCCCGATCATCTGGCCGGACGTCCAGGCGCTGCTGGTCGTGCCGAGCAACGCGCACGCGATGTTCGCGCGGCCGCTGGTCGTCTCGCGGGACTCGGTGATCACCGTCGGGATCGACCCGGACGGCTCGTCGGCCGTCCTGACCTGCGACGGGACCCGGCACGTCGACCTGCCGCCGGGGGCGCGGGTGCGGGTCACCTGCGGCACCACGCCGGTGCGGCTGGTCCGGCTGTGGGACGGGCCGTTCACCGATCGGCTGGTCCAGAAGTTCTCGCTGCCGGTGAAGAGCTGGCGCGAACGGCACGCGCGGCCCTGCGAGTAACCCGCCGCTCGGCGCTTCGTTCGAACATATCGGCGACTCGCCGGGTGCCCGCACGCGCAGAGTGTCGGTGGTGGCCGCTACGGTAGGCGGCGTGCTGGCCGAGATGCGCATCCAGGGCCTCGGAGTCATCGAGGACGCCCTGCTGGAACTGCACGCGGGCTTCACCGTCGTGACCGGTGAGACGGGTGCGGGCAAGACCATGGTCGTCACCGGACTGCACCTGCTGTCCGGGGGCCGCGCCGAGGTGTCCAAGGTCCGGACGGGGATGCTCAAGGCGTTCGTGGAAGGGCGGTTCACCTACGCCGGCGTCGAAGGCGCCGAGCGGATCGTCGCCGATTCCGGCGCCGACGTGGACGAGGACGGCAGCGTGATCGCACTGCGGGCGGTCGCTGTCGACGGGCGGTCGCGCGCCCACCTCGGCGGGCGGTCCGTGCCGGTCGGTGTGCTCGCGGAGCTGTCCGAACAGCTGATCGCGGTGCACGGGCAGAACGACCAGCTCCGGCTGCTGCGCCCGGCGGAGCAGCGCGCGGTGATCGACCGGTTCGCCGGGGACGCCGTGGCGAAGCCGCTGAGCGCCTACCAGGAGGTCCGCACGGAGTGGCTGGCGGTGATCGCCGAGCTGACCGAGCGGTCGACGCGGTCGCGCGAGATGGCCCAGCAGGCCGACCTGCTCAAGCACGGGCTCGCCGAGATCGACGCCGTCGCGCCCGAGCCGGGCGAGGACGTCGAGCTCACCGCGCAGATCAAGCGGCTGGCGGCGGTCGACGAGCTGCGTGCGGCCGCGACCGAAGCGCACGTCGCCGTCTCCGGTTCCCCCGACGGTGATCCGGACGCCCCGGGCGCGGCGGGCCTGGTCTCGGAGGCGCTGCGACGGTTGGCGACGTCCGAGGACGCCGTGCTGCGCGAGCTGGCGCCGCGGCTCGAGGAGGCGTCGGTGCTGCTCACCGACGTCGGGGCCGAGCTCGGCACCTACGTCGAGACGCTGGACGCCGACCCGGCGCTGCTGGAGAAGGTCTTGGCCCGCCAGGCCGACCTCAAGCGGCTCACCCGCAAGTACGCGGCGGACGTCGACGGCGTGCTGGCCTGGGCGGACGACGCCCGGCGCCGCCTGGAGTCGATGGACACGTCGGAGGAGGCACTGGCCGGCCTGGCGCTGCGGCGCGACGAGCTCGGGCTGCTGCTGTCCGCGCACGCCGCCGAGGTGTCGGCGGCGCGGGAGAAGGCGGCGGCCGAGCTGGCGGCGGAGATCACCCGCGAGCTGTCCGGCCTGGCGATGGGCCAGGCGGCGATCGAGGTGACGGTCGAGCAGCGTCCCGCCGAACACGGTGACACGCACGCGCTGACCATCGACGGCCGCGCGGTGCACGCGGGGGCGGACGGCGTCGACGACGTCGAGCTGCTGCTGCGGGCGCATGACGGCGCCCCGCCGCTGCCGGTGCACAAGGCGGCGTCGGGCGGTGAGCTGTCCCGGGTGATGCTGGCGATCGAGGTGGTGCTGGCCCACGCGGACACCGTGCAGACGCTGGTGTTCGACGAGGTCGACGCCGGAGTCGGCGGCCGGGCGGCGGTCGAGATCGGGCGCCGGCTGGCGCGGCTGGCGCGCACCCACCAGGTCCTGGTGGTGACGCACCTGCCGCAGGTGGCGGCGTTCGCCGACCAGCACCTGGTGGTGGACAAGGGGCACAAGGGCGGCGTGACGCGCAGTGGCGTCAAGAACCTGAGCCAGACCGACCGGGTCAGCGAGCTGGCCCGGATGCTCGCCGGGATGGACAACGAGACCGGCCGGGCGCACGCGGAGGAACTGCTGGCCACGGCGGAGAAGGACAAGGCCGAGTTCACGCCGAAGCGGAAGCGGGCGGCCAAGAAGAAGTAGCGTCCGGCGGAAATACTTCGCGCGCCGGCGGGTGTTGTGCGGGCTGATCGCCTGCGAAGAAAGGACCCCGATGCGCGCGGTGGTACTCCGAGAGCCCGGTCCCGTCGAGAACCTCGAACTGACGGACCTCCCGTTGCCCGAGGTGAAACCCGGCTGGGTCCGGATCGCCGTGAAGGCGTTCGGGCTCAACCGGTCCGAGCTGCACACGCGGCTCGGGCTCGCCGACGGCGTCACGTTCCCGCGGGTGCCCGGGATCGAGGCCGTCGGAATCGTCGACGCCGGTGCCGGGTTCGCGCCCGGGCAGCAGGTCGCCACGATGATGGGCGGGATGGGCCGCACGTTCGACGGCGGCTACGCCGAATACACCGTCGTGCCGCGCGAGCAGGTCATCCCGTTCCGCTCGGACCTGCCGTGGGAGGTCATCGGCCAGGTCCCCGAGACGCTCCAGACCGCGTACGGCTCGCTCACCACCGGACTCGACCTCCGGGCCGGGCAGGCGCTGCTGATCCGCGGCGGCACCTCGGCCCTCGGGTTCGCGACCGCGACCCTGGCCAAAGACCTCGGCGCCACCGTCTTCGCCACCACCCGGCAGCCGGACCGGCTCGAGACCCTGCGCGCCCACGGGGTCGACCACCCGCTGCTGGACGACGGGAACGTCGCCGATCAGGTCCGGAAGGTCGTGCCCGAGGGGGTCGACGCCGCGCTCGAACTGGTCGGGACGCCGACCCTGCCGGACACCCTGAACGCCACCCGCGTGCACGGGACCGTGTGCTTCGCCGGGATGCTCTCGAACCAGTGGACGATCAAAGATTTCTATCCGATCGGTTACCTTCCCGCCGGGGTGCGGTTGACCGCTTATGGTGGTGAGGCGGACGACCTGCCCGCCTCCGTCCTCCAGCGCCACCTCGACCGGATCGCCGACGGCGAAGCGAGCCTCGGCCCGGCCAAGGTGTACGCGATGGACGAGATCCGGCAGGCGCACGACGACCTGGAGCACAACCGGACGGCGGGCAAGCTCGTCGTGCTGACCGGCCGATCGGAGGGAGCCGCCCCGTGATCCTGCCGCCGCCCGCCGATGTCGAAGCCCAGCTCGCCGCCGCGCGCCGCGACGGCGACCTCGACCGGTACCTCGGCCTCCTCGCCGGCGAGGAGCTGTTCGTGCCGATCCGGCGGGTGGACGCCCGCAGCATCCTCGACGAACGGGCGGAGACGTTCCCGAACGTCTACCACGAGACGGGCGGCGACGAGTTCCTGCAGGTCTTCACCCGCGGCGCGCTGCCGGACTTCGGCCCGGACGTCGTGGCCATGAGCGGTGCGCTGGACTGGGCGGTCGACGGCGTCGGGCGGCACGAGCGGGTCGTGTTCAACCGCGGCACCCGCGGCGAGTGGCGGCTGGCGGGCGCGACGCTGCAGCCGTGGCTCGACGCGCACCCCGACGACGTCACGCCGCTGGAGGACCAGGTCGAGCGGCTGATCACGGCGCCGTACGGGCACCTCGAAGGGCCGATCGCGCACGCGCTCGCCTGCGGCGCGCACCTGGCGGTGCTCGAAGCGACGCCGTGGAACGTCCTCGACGCGCGTTTCCACGACTACGTCGCCGAGGTCCGCGGCCTGCGCGACTGGTGGAGCGTGCCCGACCCGCCGGGCTGGCGCACGACCATGACCGGGCTGATCGGCGACGGTTACGCGCTGACGCCCGGCAACCTGGTGCTCATGCTGCGCCTGCGGTTCGCCGCCGAATACGGGCTGCCGGGCGGCGAGTTCGACCCGCTGACCTGGGCCGGGCTGGTGGACCGGTGGTGCGCGGAGAACGACGCCGCCGACCAGGCCGACGAGCTGCGCCACACCGTCCGCCGCGTGTCCCGCTACGAGCAGCGGTTCCGCGCCGACGGGCTGGTCGACGCGGACGGGTTCGTCACGACGGCGCTGTCCTGGGACGTCGGCCGGGCGGTCGCGATCGCCCGCGCCGGGCTGGCGGCCGGCTACTGCGACGCGCTCACCGCCGAGCTGATGGTGCTCGAAGCCGGTTCCCTCGCGCGCCGCTACCACCAGTCATGGGCCGACCTGTCGGCCGGGTACGTCATGGGCCGGGTGCTGCACGCCGACGGGGACGACTTCGGCGACTGGTACCCGGCGACCGTGCGGGTCCACCACCAGCTCCTTCAGGACCCGGCGAGCCCCTGGTCGAACCTCGATTTCGGCTCGCTGTCGGAGGAGTCCGACGCCTGACCCGCGCGGGGGATGGCGACGGGGCTCACCACAACGAGTCACGGCGGCTACGGCGTGGCGTACCTCGTCCCACGAGCAAATTTGTCACCATCGGCCACATGAAGCTCACCGGCTTGCTCACGCGGAACCAAGAACCCCTCCCGGGGATCACCGGGGTCGCCCGGGTCGACCGCCGCACCCGGGAGCTCCTGCGCCGGATCAGTCCCGGCGACATCGTCGTGCTCGACCAGCTGGACCTCGACCGCGCGACGGCCGACGCCCTGGTCGAGGCGGAGGTCGCCGGCGTGGTCAACGCGTCGCCGTCGATCTCCGGCCGGTTCCCGAACATGGGCCCGGAAATCCTCGTCGCCGCCGGCATCCCGCTCGTCGACTCGGTCGGCGGCGAGCTGCTGCGCACGATCAAGGACGGCACGAAGCTGCGCCTGAACGACGGCGTCGTGTACGTCGGCGAGCGGCAGGTCGCGTCGGGCATCGAGCAGAGCGCCGACAGCGTCGCCGACCAGATGATCGAGGCCAAGGCCGGGATGTCGACGCAGCTCGAGGCGTTCTCGGCCAACACCATCGAGTTCCTGCGCCGCGAGCGCACCCTGATCCTCGACGGCGTCGGCGTGCCGGAGCTGAAGGCGCCGATCCGCGACCGGCACGTGCTCGTCGTCGCGGGCGGCAACGGGCACGCCGAGGACCTCAAGAAGCTCAAGAAGTACGTCGCCGAGCACCGCCCGGTGCTGATCGGTGTCGACGCCGGCGCCGACACCTTGCGCGTGCAGGGCTACACGCCGGACGTCATCGTCGGCGACCCCACCGGCATCGGCACCGCCACGCTGCGCGGCGGCGCCGAGGTCGTGGTGCCCGCCGCGCCGGACGGGCACGCCCCCGGTGTCGAGCGGATCCAGGACCTCGGCATCGGCGCGGTGACGTTCCCAGCGTCCGGCAACGCCGAAGACCTCGCGCTGCTGATGGCCGACGCGCACGGCGCGAGCCTGGTCGTCACCGTCGGGTTCCAGGCGACCCTGCGTGAATTCCTCGACCACGGCCGGTCCGGTTCGAACCCGTCGACGTTCCTGACCCGGCTGAAGCTCGGCACGAAGCTCGTCGACGGGAAGGCGGTGGCGACGCTGCACCGCAGCCGGGTGTCGATCGGCGCGGTCGTGCTGCTCGTGCTCGCCGCGGTCGTGGTGGTCGCCGCGGCCCTGCTGGTGTCCGACGTGGGCTCGGTCTACCTGGACTGGCTCCGCGGCACCTGGAATTCGTTCGCCGCCTGGGTCAAGGGATTGTTCACGTGATTTCGCTGCGCTACCACGTCGTTTCCATCGCCGCCTGCTTCCTCGCGCTGGCCGTCGGCGTGGTGCTCGGTTCGACCGCGCTGAACGGCACGCTGCTGTCCGGGCTGGCGGGGGAGAAGAAGGACCTCGGCAGCCAGGTTTCCGACCTCGAGGCGCAGCGCAACGCGCTCAACGCCCGGCTCGCCGACGCCGACGCGTTCGCCGGCTCGATGGGCCCGAAGGTCGTGGCCGGCGCGCTGGACAAGCGGTCGGTGGTGCTGGTGACCACCGAGGACGCGCGCCCGGCCGACCGGGACGCGCTCAAGCAGCTGATCGGCCAGTCCGGCGCTTCGGTGACCGGCGAGGTCCAGCTGACCGCGGCGTTCGCCGACCCGGACAAGGCCGACCAGCTCCGGGACGTCGTCACGCGGCTGCAGCCGGCCGGCTCTAAGTTCCCGACCGCGGGCGACTCCGGCACGCTCGCCGGCGCGCTGCTCGGTTCGGTGCTGCTGCTGGACAAGACCACCGCGAAGCCGCAGGCCTCCGGCGAGGAGCTGGCGGCCGCGGTCGGCGGCCTCACCGACGGCGGCTTCGTCAAGGCGGGCGGGGACGTCAAGCAGGCGCAGCTGGCGATCGTGCTCACCGGCGCCCAGTCGACCGGCGACGGCGCGGGCGACCGCGCGGCGACGATCGCCCGCTTCGCCACGCAGCTCGACCGCTCCGGCGCCGGCACGGTCCTCGCGGGCGACGCCGGTTCGGCCGAAGGAACGGGTGCGCTGGGCGTGGTCCGCGCGGACACCTCGGCGACGTCGATCCTGTCCACTGTGGACAACGTGGACAGCTCCGCCGGGCGCGTGAGCACGGTGCTGGCGCTGAAGGAACAGCTCGACGGCGGGGCCGGGCGCTACGGCATCGCCGGCAACGCGACCGCCCCCGCCCCGGGCGTCGGCACCCCCAACGGCAACTGACGTCGTGAGTGTTCAGTCGGGTTAGAACCCGACTGAACACTCACGAGCGTTACTTGAGGGGCGGGTCCAGCGGGAAGCAGGACACGCGCACCGGCCATGTGTCGCCGCCGGCCGGGAGTGGCATCTGCTCGAGCGCCGCGGCCGCGTCGGTGTCGTGCGCCTCTTCGGCCGCCGCGTGGAAGATGTCCGCCGCGATCGACTGGTCGAACACGCCGATCTGCTGGTGCGGCCAGGCTTCCGCGCCGTGCCGGGCACCGGGGATCAGCTGGTCGACGACCTTCCGCAGGGTGACGCCGTTCGCGGCCCGGTACTTCCAGACGTCCACGCCGAGGTTCTTCCCGACCTCCGCCAGGCGGCCCCACGCGGTGAGGTTGAAGTTGACGTAGTGCCACGACATCGTGCGCGAGAGCTCGAGCGGCTGGCTGCCGTCGGCGGCGAACTGCACCGGGAACCGCTTCTTCTCCGCGTCGAGAACGATCTTCTTCGCCGCGTCCTTCTTGCCCAGGTACGCGGAGATCGTCGCGTTCTGCATGTCGAGGAACGTGCCGTGGTTGTTGGTGGCGGCCAGTTCCAGCTTCGCCTGGGGGCTGGTCTGCATCCAGTTCAGGTACTGGCCGAGCCACGCCTTGATCCCCGCGCGGTCCTGGCCGGTCCAGCCCGGCGCGCCGCCGTCGAGCAGCGCGAACGCGTCCATCAGCTGGCTGAACGACTGCGTCGAGTCGATGATCCCGGTGCCGCTGACCGTGTCCTTGCACGGGATGATCTGCGAATAAGTCATGTTCGGGTTCATCTTCGTGGCCGGGGCGAGGAACCAGGTCCGGATGTCCAGTGCGGCCCGCTTCGCGTACTTCGCGTCTCCGGTGTAGTACCAGGCCAGCGAGAGGTAGTACATCGCGTCCCACGCCCACATCCGATAGGTGTGGTCGGTGATCGCGTCGGCCTCCGGGTTGCGCTGGCCGTCCTTGCTGACGTACGGGCAGCCCTTCGGGTTTTCCGGCGTCTTCGGCCGGCTCGCCCACCAGTACGGCGCTTGGCTCGTGTAGTCGTGCTTGTCGCCGCTCGGTGGGGCCGACGGCTTGTCCATGACCGACCACGGCCCGTCGGTGAGCGCGGTGTCCGCCTTGGCGAGCACCACCTTCAGCGCGTCCCGTTGGGCTGGGGTCGCGTGGCCGGTGCGGATCGCCTGCTTGATCCCCGCGAGCTTCGCGCCGTCGGTGACGACGGTGCGCGGTGGAGACGCGGCCACCGCCGTGCCGCTCACCGGGACCACGAGCACGGTTGCCGACAAGACCAGCGCGCCCAGAACGCTTCGCACTTCGACCGCCCTTCACGGGGACGTTAGAATCCCCACGTCGTCACCGGGCGGCGGTACGGCTGCGGGGATTCTGACGGCACCGGAAGGCGGGTGTCAACCGGGCCAGGTGCGCCGCTTGTCCAGCGGCCGGGCGTAGGACCCCGCGCGGCTCGTCTTCAACCCCAGTGCCACCAGGGATTCCGCGAGCCGGACGGCCGCCGCGACGCCGTCGATGACCGGGATGTCCAGCATCGTCGCGATCTTCCGGTCCAGCCCGGTCATCCCGGCGCAGCCGAGCACCAGCACCTCGGCCCCGGCGTCCCGCGCCCGGCGGCCGGCGGTCAGCAACGCCGATTCCGTGCGGCGCTCGTCGGTCAGCTCCAGCACGCCGAGCCCGGCGCCGGTGACCGTGACGCAGTTCTGCGCGACGCCGGCGGCGTGCAGGCTGTCCTCGATCAGCCCGCACGTCCGGTCCAAAGTGGTCACCACGCCGTAGCGGCGGCCGAGCAGGCAGGCCAGGTGCGCGGCGGCTTCGGTGATGTCGACGACCGGGACGTCCAGCAGCTCGCGTGCGCCCTCGCGGCCGTGCTCGCCGAAGCCGGCGAGCACGACGGCGTCGAACGGCTCGTCCAGGCCCCGCAACAGGTCCAGCACGGCCGCGGCGGACAGGAAGCTGTCGAGCCACCCCTCGGCCGACTCCGGGCCCCACTTCGGTGTCCGCGCCAGGATTTCGGTGCCGGGACTCGCGGCCGCGCGGGCCCCAGCCTCGATCTCCTTCGTCATCGCCTCGGTGGTGTTGCAGTTGGTGACGACGATCCTCATCGGTGCTTCCTCGAAACCGCGAAGTACAGCGCCGCCGACGACGCCGTGCCGATGAACCACGAGTAGGGCGCGGCCGGCGCGAAGAACGGCACCAGCGCGATCACCGCGGCGAGCGCGGCGGTCGGGAAGAACGTCACGAACGCGCGCGGGTTCACCCGCGGGTACGCGCCGCCGTCGACGAACAGCTGGGCGACGTCGACCTTGCCGCGCCGGATCAGGTAGTAGTCGACGATCATGATCCCGAACAGCGGGCCGAGGAACGCGCCGAGCCCGCCGAGGAAGTAGTTGACCACGGTCGGCGAGGAGTACAGCTTCCACGGCAGCACGCACAGCGCGGCGACCGCGCTGATCAGCCCGCCGACGGTGAACGAGATCCGCTTCGGCCAGATGTTGGCCAGGTCGTAGGCGGGGGAGACGAAGTTGGCGACGATGTTGACGCCCATGGTGGCGACCGCGAACGTCAGCGCGCCGACGATCAGCACCGGCGTGTTGTGCACCTTGGCGAGCAGCTCGGCCGGGTCGGTGATGGCCTCGCCGAACACCTGCATGCTGCCCGCGGTGACGATCACCGACAGCAGCGCGAACGCCGTCGAGTTGATCGGCAGGCCCCAGAAGTTGCCGCGGCGCACGGTCTTCTGGTCCGGGGCGTTGCGGGAGAAGTCGCAGAAGTTCAGCATGAGCGTGCCGTATGTGGCCAGGATCAGCCCGGCCGCGCCGAACCACTGGCGGACCTGCTCGCCGGTCGAGAGCTGTTTCGGGCTGCTGGTCAGGGAAATGTGCCAGTTGCCGGCGGCGAGGATCCAGACGGCGAGCGCGATCATCACGACCCAGATCGCCGGGCCGCACCAGTCCTGGAACTTGCGCACCGACTCCATGCCGCGGGTGAGGATCAGCGCCTGGACCGCCCACAGCGCGACGAAGCAGATCCAGCCGAGCGCGTGCAGGCCGAGGAAACCGTGCTCGGTCAGCGGTTTCAGGCCCGGGTCGATGGTGAGCACGAGCAGCGTGATGGCCACGCTCGCGAGGTAGGTCTGGATGCCGTACCAGAAGATCGCGATGATCGCGCGGATGAGCGCGGGCAGGTTGGCGCCGAACGTGCCGAAGCTGATCCGCGCGACGACCGGGAACGGGACCCCGGTGCGCTGGCCGATCCGGCCCATCAGGTTCATGCCGAAGTAGATGATCACGAAGCCGAACAGCAGGGCGGTGAACACCTGCCAGGCGGACAGGCCGAGCACGAACAGGCCGGCGGCGAAGGTGTAGTTGCCGAGGTTGTGCACGTCGGACATCCACAGCGCGAAGATGTCGTAGACCTTCCAGCGACGTTCCTTCGCGGGGGCGAGGTCTTCGTTCCAGAGCCGGGGGTCCGGTGGCGGGCTCGTCTCTTGCTGGGATTCGGTGAGCGGGGCGGCGGTCAAGGCTAGCCTCCGATCGACGTGCAGCGACGGCGATTTGGGATACCAAAATTTGGCATCCCAAATATCACCCCGATGTCCGCCGTCGTCAACCCTCCGGTCCGTAAACTCGTGTTACGAGCTTGTTGAGGAGAGGGGAGTCGGTGACGACGGCGAGCGAGCGGCAGCCCTTGGCGGCCACCCGTCAGCGCGTGCGCGACGAGCTGCGCGAGCGGATCCTGACCGGCCGGCTCCGCCCGGGCGACCGGCTGGTCGAGCGAGAGCTGGCCGAGGACCTCGGTGTCTCGCGCGTCCCGGTCCGCGAGGCCATCCGCGCGCTCGAGGCCGAGGGGTTCCTCGTCGAGCAGTCCGCGCGCCGGATCGTCGTGCGGCAGCTGGCGCGCGTCGACGTCGAGGAGCTGTTCGACGTCCGGGAGGCGCTCGAAGGCCTGGCGGCCGGGCTGGCGGCGGCCCGCGCGGGCGCCGCGGAGCTGAAGCGGCTCGACCGCGCCCTCGCCGACGCGGCCCGCGCGACGGCTCGCGGGGACGCCGCCCGGATCACCGCGCTCAACTCGCGCTTCCACGACGAGATCGTCGCCATCGCGGGCAACGCGCTGCTCACCACGATGCTCCAGCCGCTGGAGGGCAGGCTCCGCTGGCTCACGAGCCAGAACGAGCACTGGACCGAGCTGCTCGACGAGCACCGGCGGCTGTACGAGGCGATCGCCTCCGGGGACGCCGAGCGCGCGAAGGCGTCGGCGGTCGAGCACGTGCGCGTCAACCGGGACGTCACCCTGCGTGCGCTCTTTCCGCAGGTCACAGCTTGATGACGAAGCTCACGCTGCGTACCGGAGAGCTCACGTATTAACATGATCGGTGGGTCCCCGCTCCTTGAGCGGGAGTGGCATATCCGACACGCCCCAGGAGCCCGCTCAACAGGCGCTTCCCAGTGGCTTCATGGGAAATTCACAGAATGGGTGGCAAGTCTGACAACGTGAACCACGCCGACGACGGTGCCGGAACGGCGGCACGATGACGACTGCCCAGGCCACTCTCGAAGCCCCCACCCGCCTCGCGAGACCAGGGGGGAAAGCGCCGTACCTGCACCAGATCGACCTCTTCCGGTTGATCACGTTCGCGTGCGTCATCCTCATCCACGTGGTGGGCGCGACGAACTTCGCGCAGGACGTCGGCGCCAACGCCGTCGAGACACCGCTGCACTTCACGCGTGAGGCGTTCTTCGCGCTGACCGGGTTCGTGCTGGTGTTCCAGAACCGCGGCCGCGAGATCACCCCCGGCGACTTCTGGCGACGGCGGCTGCCGCTGGTCGCGACGCCCTACCTGGCGTGGACGATGTTCTTCTGGGCGTTCTCGCTGGTCACCGGCACGCAGCAGCCGGGCTCGCTCGAGGCGTCGATGCGCCTGCTGCTCAAGGACCTGGTCACCGGCGGCGCCTGGTACCACCTGTACTTCCTGCTCGTGACGATGCAGGTGTACCTGCTGTTCCCGCTGCTGATGAAGCTCCTGCGGGCGACCGAGGGCAAGCACAAGTGGCTGCTGCTCGGCAGCGGGGCGCTGCAGGTCGGCGTCACGGTGTTCATGACCTACCAGCCGTTCGGCGTCAGCTACGAGACGATCACGCACCTGTACGCCACGATCGTGCCGTACCAGTTCTACACGCTGTTCGGGGCCGTGGTGGCGTTCCACTTCGAGACCGTGCACGCCTGGGTCGGCCGGCACCGGCTGCTGCTCGGCGGCGCGCTCGTCCTGGTGCTCGCGGGCACCGAGTGGTACTACCTGCGAACCGTCCACAGTGGAACTTTCCCGCAGGTGGCCAGCGACCCGTTCCAGCCGTACCTCATCCCGTGGTTCCTCACGGTGATCGCGGCGATCTACGCGTTCACCACGCGGTGGGCCGCGCGCCGCCGGGAAGGCAGCCGGGGCGCCCGGGTGGTGTCGTGGGCGGCGAACCGGTCGTTCAGCATCTTCCTGGTCCACCCGCTCGCGCTGGCCCTGCTCGGGCCGGTGATCCCGCACGTGGCCGAGCGCTTCGGCGCGCCGTGGCTGAGCCTGGTCATCTACGTGGCGACGATCGCGCTGACGATCGTGGTCGTCGAGGTGCTGCGCCGGCTGCCGGGCAGCCGCGCGCTCACCGGCCGTCCGCGGCTGAAGGTCGCCGCCCTGAGTTAGCCCGACAGGGTGGTCAGGAGCACAAAAGACAGTTCGGGCATGTCACAGCGAGCGCTTCTGCGGCGTTGGGATATGCTGGCGGCCCGTGGGACTTCAGTCACGGGCTACCAAGTACGTATTTGTCACCGGAGGCGTCGCCTCCTCTCTGGGTAAGGGACTCACGGCTTCCAGCCTGGGTCAGCTCCTTACCGCGCGCGGGCTTCGCGTCACGATGCAGAAGCTCGATCCGTACCTCAACGTGGACCCCGGGACGATGAACCCGTTCCAGCACGGTGAGGTGTTCGTCACCGACGACGGCGCGGAGACCGACCTCGACATCGGGCACTACGAGCGCTTCCTCGACCGCGATCTCGACGGCAAGGCCAACGTCACGACCGGCCAGGTCTACTCCGAGGTGATCGCCAAGGAGCGCCGCGGGGAATACCTCGGCGACACGGTGCAGGTCATCCCGCACATCACCGACGAGATCAAGGCCCGGATCACCGCGGCCGCCGGGCCGGACGAGACCGGGCAGGCGCCCGACGTCATCATCACCGAGGTCGGCGGCACGGTCGGCGACATCGAGTCCCTGCCGTTCCTGGAGGCCTGCCGCCAGGTCCGCCACGACGTCGGCCGCGACCACTGCTTCTTCCTGCACGTCTCGCTGGTGCCGTACCTGGCGCCGTCGGGCGAGCTGAAGACGAAGCCGACCCAGCACTCGGTCGCCGCGCTGCGCAACATCGGCATCCAGCCCGACGCGCTGGTCTGCCGGGCCGACCGGGAGATCCCGGAAGACCTCAAGCGCAAGATCGGCCTGATGTGCGACGTCGACACCGAGGCCGTCATCGCCTGCCCGGACGCGCGGTCGATCTACGACATCCCGAAGGTGCTGCACGGCGAGGCGCTCGACGCCTACGTCGTCCGCCGCCTCGGGCTGCCGTTCCGCGACGTCGACTGGACGGTGTGGGGCGACCTGCTGGACCGGGTGCACAACCCGAGCGAGGTCGTGCGGATCGCGGTCGTCGGCAAGTACATCGACCTGCCGGACGCCTACCTCTCGGTCACCGAGGCGCTGCGCGCGGGCGGGTTCGCCCACCGCGCGAAGGTCGAGATCGTCTGGGTCGCCTCCGACGACGCGCAGACCGCGTCCGGCGCGGCCTCCGTGCTGTCCGATGTGGACGGTGTGCTGATCCCGGGCGGGTTCGGCATCCGCGGCATCGAGGGCAAGGTCGGCGCGATCGAGTACGCCCGCACCCGCGGCGTGCCGCTGCTCGGTCTGTGCCTCGGCCTGCAGTGCATGGTCATCGAGGCGGCCCGGCACCTGGCCGGCATCGAGGACGCCGGTTCGTCGGAGTTCGACGAGAACACGAAGCACCCGGTGATCTCGACCATGGCCGACCAGCGCGACGTCGTCGCGGGGGAGCGGGACATGGGCGGCACCATGCGGCTCGGCGCCTACCCGGCGAAGCTCAAGGCGGGCTCGCAGGCCGCGAAGGCGTACGGGACCACCGAGGTCTCCGAGCGGCACCGGCACCGCTACGAGGTCAACAACGCCTACCGCAAGCAGCTCTCGGACGCGGGCCTGGTCTTCTCCGGCACCTCGCCGGACGACCACCTGGTCGAGTTCGTCGAGCTGCCCGCCGACGTGCACCCGTTCTTCGTCGGCACGCAGGCGCACCCGGAGCTCAAGAGCCGCCCGACCCGGCCGCACCCGCTGTTCAGCGCGTTCGTCAAGGCCGTGGTGGACCGCAAGGTCGCCGAGCGGCTCCCGGTCGAGCTGCCCGAGGCCCCGGTGGCGGCCCGGTGACCGCGCCCGGCGAGCACGAGTTCAGCGTCGCGGCCAGCCGGGACGTCCACATCGGACGGGTCGTCGGCCTCCGGATCGACGAGGTCGTCATGCCCGGCGGGGACACCGCGACCCGCGAGGTGATCGAGCACCTCGGCGCGGTGGCGATCGTCGCGCTGGACGACGACGAGCAGGTCACGCTCATCCACCAGTACCGTCACCCGATCGGGCACCGGCTCTGGGAGCTGCCCGCGGGGCTGATCGACCACGTCGGCGAGGACCCGGTCGGCACAGCTCGCCGGGAACTGGTCGAGGAGGTCGGGCTGGCCGCGTCGGACTGGGTGACCCTGGTCGACGTCGCGGCGTCGCCCGGGTTCACCGACGAGGTCGTGCGGGTGTTCCTGGCCCGCGGACTGTCCGATGTGGAGCGCGACGTGCTCGGCGAGGAGGAGGCGGACCTGGTGATCCGCAAGTTCCCGCTCGCCGAGGCGGTGCGGATGGCGTTGGCGGGCGAGCTGGTCAACGGCGCCACGGTGTCCGGCGTGCTGGCCGCGCACGCGGTGCTCACCGGCGCGGCCCCGGCTCGTCCCGCGGACGCCCCGTGGGAGGACCGCCCGACGGCGTTCGCCAAGCGCAAGGAGTCCTGAGGCCCGATGCCAGGGCGCCGGCAAAGTCGCGGGTCCCGCCGACCTGAAGGGGACGTTGCTGGCATCTGGTGTGCTGAAGGGGACTTTGCTGTCATCACATGACAGGAACGTCCCCTTCAGGGCACCGCAAAGTCGGATCGGGACCGGCGGGCCGGCTCGAGCGGCCCCCGGGATGTCTTGAATGAGTCATTCAGGACCTCCGGCGTCCTGAATGACTCATTCAAGACATCAGGCGAGCCCGTCGATGCCACGATCCGCCGGTGGGCGGCTCCGACTTTGCCGGAGCCGGCCGGCGGCGGCGAGGTCAGGGGCGCAGCTGGCCGGCGGCGGCGGGGTCAGGGGGCGCAGCTGGCCGGCGGCGGGGTCAGGGGCGCAGCTGGCGGCCTTCGGCGTCCCGGCCGCCGTTGACCAGCAGCACGATGCCGTCGATGATCGGCCACAGGATGCCGACCCCGGTGCAGAAGGTCGCGAAGAGCTGGGCGATGCCCAGGCCGGTCTGGCCGGTGTAGAACCGGCCGACGCCGAAGGGCAGCACGATCTGCAGCACGCCGGCCACCGTCTTCGACCGGTGGGAGTACACCGCGGGCGGCGGCCCGTACGGCATCGGCACGGGCATGGACGGCGGCGCGTACACCGGCATCGGCGTCGCTCCCGGTGGCGGCCCGAAGAAGCCCGGGTGCGGGTGCGGCAGGTCGCGGAACAGCGGCCGCAGCTCGCCCAGGGTCGTCGCCGCGTAGGCGTCGGTCACCCGGGTCTCGTACTCGACCGGCGTGATGCGGCCCATGCCGAAGTGGTCGGCGAGCAACCTCGCCGCCTCCTCCCGCTCGGCGGTGCCGATGCGGAGTTCGTCGGACCCCATGGATCCACGGTAACCGAACGGGGTTTCTGCCGGGTCACGAGCGCCGCGCGGCCTAAGGTGACGGCGTGGCAGCCCCGGGCAGCACGGCCGACGTGGTCGCCGCGTACCTCGACCACCTGGTCGTCGAACGCGGGACCGCGCGCAACACCCTGGACAGCTACGCCCGTGACCTGCGCCGGTACGCCGCGCACCTGGACGGCCTCGGCGTCGGGAAGGTCGCCGACGTCACCTCGGCGCACGTGACGTCCTTCGGCGCCGCGCTGCGCGAGGGCGACGAGGACCACAAGCCGCTGGCCGCGTCGTCGGCCGCGCGGGCCCTGGTCGCCGTGCGGGGCCTGCACAAGTTCGCCCACGCCGAGGGCCTCACCGAGCACAACCCGGCCCGTGAGGTCCGCCCGCCGACACCCGCGAAGCGGCTGCCCAAGGCCCTGCCGGTCCACGACGTGCTCCGGCTGCTGGAGACCCCGCCGCCGGAGGGCGAACGCCCGCTGCGCGACCGGGCGCTGCTGGAGCTGCTCTACTCGACCGGGGCGCGGATCTCCGAGGCGGTCGGCCTGGACCTCGACGACGTCGACGACGCCGAGCGCACGGTGCTGCTCGACGGCAAGGGCGGCAAGCAGCGGCTGGTCCCGATCGGGCGGCCCGCGCTCGCCGCGCTGCACGCCTACACCGTCCGCGCGCGCCCGGCGCTCGCCGCGCACGGCCGGGGCACCGCGGCGCTGTTCCTCAACGCCCGCGGCAGCCGCCTCTCGCGGCAGAGCGCGTGGCAGGTGCTCAAGGACACCGCCGGCCGCGCGGGGATCGTCGCCGCCGTCTCGCCGCACACGCTCCGCCACTCCTTCGCCACGCACCTGCTCGAAGGCGGCGCCGACGTCCGGGTCGTCCAGGAACTGCTCGGCCACGCCTCAGTGACGACGACGCAGGTGTACACGCTGGTCACGGTCAACACGCTGCGCGAGGTGTACGCCACGGCGCACCCGCGGGCGTTGGGCTAGACGGCCCTATAAACGGCGAACAGCCTTCCTACGCTGGACCGACGGTCGAGTGACATTGCCCCCTCGGGTCCGGCGCGTTGCTTTGCCGGGGCTCCGACTCCGCGCATAGGCTGCGGCGGACGCTGACGAACAAGGAGCTTTCGCGCCATGTCGACACCGAACCAGCCGGCCGTACCGGCCGAGTCCGCCGGGTCGGCGGCGGCGAACCTCAGCCAGGTCACCATCGCCACGCCCGCGATCCACGACGGCGACGAGACGTCCCCGGAGCGCAACGGCAAGAAGGTCAAGCTCGAGGGCATCGGCCCGACCGGCCGCCCGATCCGCGAGCACGCCGATCCGGCGCCGCTGGAGAAGCACGGCCCGGCCAAGATCATGGCCATGTGCAACCAGAAGGGCGGCGTCGGCAAGACGACGTCGACCATCAACCTGGGTGCCGCCCTCGCCGAGTACGGCCGCAAGGTGCTGCTCGTCGACTTCGACCCGCAGGGCGCGCTCGCCGTCGGCCTCGGCATCCAGCCGCACGAACTGGACCACACGGTCTACAACGCCATCATGGAGCGGTCGGTCAGCGCCACCGACGTGCTGATGAAAACCCGCGTCGACGGCGTTGACCTGCTGCCGAGCAACATCGACCTGTCCGCGGCGGAGGTCCAGCTCGTCGCTGAGGTAGGGCGCGAGCACACGTTGTTACGGGTCCTTCGTCCGGTCATGAACGACTACGACTATGTTCTTGTGGACTGCCAGCCCTCGCTCGGCTTGCTCACGGTGAACGCGCTGACCGCCGCGGACGGCGTGATCATCCCGCTGGAGTGCGAGTTCTTCAGTCTGCGAGGCGTCGCCCTCCTGATCGACACCATCGAGAAGGTCCAGGAACGCCTCAACCCCAAACTGGACATAGTCGGGATTCTCGCCACCATGTACGACCCGAGAACCCTGCATTCGAAGGAGGTCATGGCTCGCGTGGTGGAGGCATTCGGCGAGACCGTGTTCGACACGGTCATCAACCGCACGGTGCGGTTCCCCGAGACGACGGTCGCGGGTGAGCCGATCACGACCTGGGCGCCCAAGTCGGCCGGCGCGGCGGCGTACCGCCAGCTGGCCCGCGAGGTGATCGCTCGGTGAGCAGGCGCGCTTCCCTGCCCGGAGCGTCGGAACTCTTCAGGATCACCTCCAGTCCCGCCCTCGATCTCCCTCCCCAGGCACCGCCCGCCGAGCCCGTCGAGAAGGCCAAGCCTTCGGACAACGGCCGGACGGAACAGCTGGCCCGCAGCGCGGCCCCGCACGGGTCCGGCCGCACCAAGCACGACGCGAAGATCACCGTGTACGTCTCCGGGGACGAGCTCGTCGCCATGGAGCAGGCCCGGCTGACGCTGCGCGCCAAGCACGAGCTGGTCGTCGACCGCGGCCGGCTGGTCCGCGAGGCGGTCGCGGTGCTGCTGGCCGACTTCGACCAGCACGGCGAGGAGTCGGTGCTGGTGCAGCGGCTGCGGGTGGTCGGCTCAGACGGCGGCGAAACCGAGGGCTGATGGACGAGCCGGAAGCGGCCCCGGCCGACGCGCCGGAGCCGGTTGCGGAGGTCCCGGAGCCGCACCAGACGGTGCACGGCGGGATGATCCCCGAAGGCGTCAACACCGAAGAACTGAGCACGTCCAAGTTCAAGGTGCGGCTGGCCAACTTCGAAGGACCGTTCGACCTGCTGCTGCAGCTGATCTCGCAGCACCAGCTCGACGTCACCGAGGTGGCCCTGCACCGGGTCACCGACGACTTCATCGCCTACACGCGGGCGCTGGGCACCGACTGGAACCTCGACGAGACGACGGAGTTCCTGGTCATCGCGGCGACCCTGCTCGACCTCAAGGCGGCGCGGCTGCTGCCCTCGGCCGAGGTGGAGAACGAGGACGACCTCGCCCTGCTCGAGGCCCGTGACCTGCTGTTCGCGCGGATCCTGCAGTACCGCGCGTACAAGCAGGTGGCGGCGCTGTTCGGCGAGCTGGAACAGGGCGCGCTGCGGCGCTACCCGCGGTCGGTGGCGCTGGAGGACCGGTTCGTCGGGCTGCTGCCCGAGGTGATGCTGGGCGTGACGCCGGACAAGTTCGCCGAGATCGCGGTCGCGGTGTTCAAGCCGAAGCCGCCGCCGACGGTGTCGATCGCGCACATCCACATGGGCCGCGTCTCGGTCCGCGAGCACGCGGCGCTGCTGCGGGTGATGCTCGCCGAGCGCGGCCAGGCGACGTTCGGCGAGCTGGTCGACGACTGCGAGCACACGGTGGAGATCGTCGCGCGCTTCCTGGCGCTGCTGGAGCTCTACCGCGAGGCGACGGTCCAGTTCGAGCAGACCGAGGCGCTGGCGGAACTGCACGTCCGCTGGACGGGCGGCTCGAAGGAAGAAGCCTCCGCGGCGGCCGAGCTGGACCGCGCCGCCGGAGACGAAGAGGAGTACGGGTGAGTCCCGAGAACGACGAAGTGGCCGAAGCGCCGGTGCCGCCGGTGGGCGAGCCGGCCGAGGCCGCGGCGGAGCTGGCGCTGGACGAGGCCCTGTCCGGCGAGCCCGTGGACGAGGACGGCAGGCCGGTCGACCCCGTGGTCGAGCCGCCCACCCCCGAGCCCGCACTTTCACGTGAAAGTGCGGCCCCCGAGGCGGAGCTTTCACGTGAAAGCGACGCGCCCGAAGGGGAGCCGGGGGCTGAGGATCCCGAGTCCGAGCTGGTCGCGAGCGGGGACATCAGCCTGTTGCCCGACGTCAGCTCCGACGAAGCCCTCGAAGCGGCTCTCGAGTCGCTGTTGCTCGTCGTCGACTCGCCCGCGAGCGAAGAGCTGCTCGCCGAAACCCTCGAGCAGCCCAAGGCCCGGATCGTCGTCGCGCTGCGGACCATGGCGCAGAAGTTCACCGAGCGGACCAGCGGGATCGACCTGCGGCGCGTCGGCGAAGGGTGGCGGTTCTACACTAGGGACGTCTACGCCCCGTTCGTGGAGAAGCTCCTGCTGGACGGCCAGCGGTCGAAGCTGACCCGGGCCGCGCTGGAGAGCCTCGCCGTGATCGCGTACCGGCAGCCGGTGACCCGGGCCAGGGTCGCCGCGGTGCGCGGCGTGAACGTGGACGGCGTGATCCGGACGTTGCTCGCGCGCGGCCTCATCGAAGAGATGGGGACCGACCCCGACACGACCGGCACGCTGTACGTGACGACCGAGCTGTTCCTGGAGCGACTGGGGCTGTCGTCACTGAACGACCTGCCCGCCATCGCTCCGTTGCTACCCGAAGTGGACACCATCGATGACATCCAGTGAACACCCCGACGGCATCCGCCTGCAGAAGGTGCTGTCGCAGGCCGGGGTCGCCTCCCGGCGCGCGGCGGAAGACCTGATCGCGGCCGGACGGGTCGAGGTGGACGGCGAGGTCGTCACCGAGCTGGGCCGCCGGGTGCACCCGGACGAGGCGGTCATCCACGTCGACGGCACCCGCGTGAACCTGCGCGACGACCTGATCTATCTCGCCCTGAACAAGCCCAAGGGCGTGCACTCGACGATGTCGGACGACCGCGGCCGCCCGTGCGTCGGCGACTACCTGGCCGGCCGGTACGAGGAGACGCCCGGCGTCGTGCACGTCGGACGGCTCGACGAGAACACCGAGGGCCTGCTGCTGCTGACCAACGACGGCGACCTCAACCACCGGCTGATGCACCCGTCCTACCGGGTGCTCAAGACCTACCTCGCCGAGGTCGACGGCCTCGTGCCGCGCGGGCTCGGCAAGGAGCTGCGCAACGGCTGGGAGCTGCCGGACGGCATCATCAAGGTCGACCAGTTCCGGGTGAAGGACATGCACTCCGGCAAGTCGCTGGTGGAGCTGGTCATCCACGAGGGCAAGAAGCACATCGTGCGCCGCCTGCTCAAGGACACCGGGCACCCGGTCCTCAAGCTGGTCCGGACCGCGGTCGGCGACGTCCAGCTCGGCAACCAGCGCGTCGGCTCGATCCGGCGGCTGACCAAGGGCGAGGTCGGCGCGCTGTACCGGAACGTCGAGCTCTGACACTCCGGTAGGCACAGTCCCGACTTTCCGCCGTGGCGCGAGCGCGGCCGGCCCTGCCAGCGTGGTCGCATGCGAACCGGTCTGGTACTGCTCGCGCTCATCCTCTTCTCGACGTTCACGCCCGGGGCGGCGCACGCCGCGGCGCCCCGGGGCACTGAACCCGTCTACGACTACGCGTCCGCGATCCGGGAGACGGTCTGGGTCGACATCGGCCGCGACGGTGACGGCGACGGCCGGTCCGACCGCGTCGCCGCGGACATCGTGCGCCCGTCCGGCGCGACCTCGCGCGTGCCGGTGATCATGGACGCGAGCCCGTACTACTCGTGCTGCGGCCGCGGCAACGAGAGCGAGCTCAAGACGTACGACAGCGCCGGCAAGCCGGTGAAGTTCCCGCTGTTCTACGACAACTACTTCGTGCCGCGCGGGTACGCGGTGGTGCTCGTCGACCTGGCCGGGACCAACCGCTCGGCGGGCTGCGCGGACGTCGGCGGCGCCTCCGACGTCGATTCGGCGCGGAAGGTCGTCGACTGGCTCAACGGCCGCGTCACCGGCTACAGCGCGAAGACCGGCGGCACCGCGGTGACGGCGGGCTGGAGCACCGGCAACGTCGGCATGATCGGGAAGTCCTACGACGGCACGATCGCCAACGGCGTCGCGGCGACCGGCGTCGCCGGGCTGAAGACCGTCGTGCCGATCTCGGCGATCAGCTCCTGGTACGACTACTACCGCTCCGACGGCGCGACCTTCGGCTTCAACCCGGCGGGCCTCGCGCAGACCGTCGAAGCGCGCAACTCCGGGCAGAACTGCTCGGCGCAGAACCAGGTCCTCACCCAGGGCGCGACGGCCAACGGCGACTACGGGCCGCTGTGGGCGGACCGGGACTACGTCACCCGGGCCGGCAACGTGCGGGCCAGCGTGCTGCTTTCCCACGGCGTCAACGACCTGAACGTCAAGACCATCCACTTCGGACAGTGGTGGAGCGGGCTGAACGTCGAGAAGAAGATCTGGCTGTCGCAGACCGGGCACGTCGACCCGTTCGACTACCGGCGCGCCGACTGGGTCGACCTGCTGCACCGGTGGTTCGACCACTACTTGCTCGGCGTCGACAACGGCGTCCAGAACGGGCCGCAGGCGAGCGTCGAGCGGCAGCCGGACCAGTGGGTGGACCAGAGCGCGTACCCGGCGGCGAACGCGGTGGCGACGACGTTGCGGCCGGGCGCGTCCGGCACGCTGGGCACGGCGACGTCCTCGGGCACCGCGTCCTTCACCGACAACCCGAACCTGGGCGAGGACACCTGGGTGACGAACCCGGGCAGCGCGGCGCTGACCTACTCGACCGGGGCGCTGACGTCGGACGTCCAGGTGTCGGGGACCACGAGGCTCACCGTGACGGCGACGCCGTCCACCTCGTCGGCGCGGCTGTCGGCGCTGCTCGTCGACCTCGGCCCGGCGACGATCCGCAACTTCGCCGGCAGCGGCGAGGGGATCAAGACGGGGACGGCGGAGAACTGCTGGGGCTCGTCGGCGGCCGGGGACGACGCCTGCTACAAGATCGCGTCCGCCGACCCGAAGAAGGTCAACTACACGATCCTCAGCCGGGGCTGGGCGGACCTCGCGAACTACGCGTCGCTGTCCCAGGAACGCCCGTTGACGCCCGGAACGGCGTACACGATGACGTTCCGGCTGGCCTCGACCGACCACATCGTGCCGCGCGGGCACGCGCTCGCGCTGATCATCGGCGGCACGGACGGCAGCTTCATCCGCGGCCCCGCCCAGCCGGGCCGGGTGACCCTGGACCTGGCCCGCACGTCGGCGTCCATCCCGCTGGTGGGCATCCCGGCGCAGGCGACCACGCACCCGGCCCCGCCCGGCGGCGAGCACGTGCCGTCGGCGGGCCGGGCGGACCTGCGGTAGCCGCGGAATCCGCACGACAGCGGCCCCGGAGGCGGTTACGTTCGGCCGCATGCGCGAACTCACGTGGCGGCCGCTCGTCCCGGCGGACGCCAAGGCATCGGCCGACCTGCTCAACGCGATCGAGACAGTGGACCGGATCGGGGAGAACTACACCGAGGAGGACACGCTCCAGGAGCTGATCGACCCGTACGCGGACCTCGAGCGGGCGAGCCTCGCCGCGTTCGACGGCGAGGCGCTCGTCGGCTACGTGAAGGTCCGCCACAAGGCGGAAGCGGAAGCGGTCCACCGGGTCTTCCTCGACGGCGGCGTGCACCCGGCATACCGCCGCCGCGGTATCGGGACCGCGCTGGTGGACGCGGGCGTGGCGGCGGCGGAGGTCGTGCACGCCCGGCACCACCCGGCGCTGCGGCTCGTGGTCGACGTCCACAAGGCGGAGCACATCGCCGGGGTGCCCGAACTCGTGCGTTCGCGGGGCTTCGCGCCGGTGCGGTACTTCCAGCGCATGGAGCACGCGCTTTCGGAGGTGACCGGCGTCGCCGTGCCGGGACTGCGGATCGAGGGGTGGACGGCGGCGGCCGACGAGGAGTTCCGCGCGGTACGGAACGACGCCTACCGGGACTTCTGGGGCGCCGCGCCGATGCCGGCGGACCAGTGGCGGAACAAGATCGTCAACCAGACGTTCCAGCCGGAGGTCAGTTTCCTGGCGCGGGACGGCGGGACCGCGGTGGGGGTGCTGGTGACGATGTCCTGGGCGGCCGACACCGCGGCGACCGGCGTGCGGGACGCGCACTTCATGGTCATCGGGACGGCGAGGGAGCACCGCCGGCGGGGCGTCGCGAGCGCGTTGCTGGGTCACGCGCTCGCGACGGCCGCCGGGCTCGGGTACGACCGGGCCAGCCTGAGCGTGGACTCGGCGGACCCGGCTGGGGCGTCGGGGATCTTCGCGAAGGCGGGGTTCGTGCCGAAGCACCGGTACGTGCGCTGGGCGCGTGAGGTCTGACCCGAGCGCCCCAAGGCGGCCTTGGTTGCGTCTCACGCACCGAAGGCCACATTGGGGCGCTCGGGACCGCGGGCTAGTTCGCCTCGGCCGGGGCGGTCTTCGTGGCCGATTTGCGTTGGAGGGCGCGGGCGATCGGCTCCACCACGCGGGCGGCCGTCGGGCCGAGGATGGCCATCAGCAGGACGTACGCCGTGGCCAGGGCCGCCAGTTCGCCGGTCACCGCGCCCGCTGTCACCGCCAGGCCCGCGATGACGATCGAGAACTCGCCGCGCGCCACCAGTGCCGCTCCGGCGCGGGCGCGGCCCATCTTCCCGATGCCCTGCCTGCGCGCGGCCCACCAGCCGGTGCCGACCTTGGTCGCCGTCGTCACCACCGCCAGGACCACCGCCCAGCCGAGCACGGGTGGGATCGACGCCGGGTTCGTGTTGAGGCCGAACACCACGAAGAACACCGCGGCGAACAGGTCGCGCAACGGCTCGAGCAGGTGCGTCGCGTTCTCCGCCGTCGAGCCCGAGATCGCGATGCCGAGCAGGAACGCGCCGACCGCGGCCGACACCTGCATCGCCGACGCGATGCCCGCCACCAGCAGCGCTGCGCCCAGCACCTTGAGCAGGAACACCTCGCGGTCGGGGCTGTCGACGGCGGCCGAGACGTACCGGCCGAACTTCAGCGCGATGACCAGCACCACGGTGATCACCAGCAGCGAGATCCCGACGGCTTCCAGACCGCCGAGCAGCGAGACGCCGCCGAGCACCGCCGTGAGGATCGGCAGGTAGAGCGCCATCACCAGGTCTTCGAACACGAGGATCGACAGCACCACCGGCGTCTCGCGGTTGCCGAGGCGGCCGAGGTCGCCGAGGACCTTCGCGACGATGCCGGACGACGAGATGTACGTGACGCCCGCCATCACCATCGCGCCGACCGGGCCCCAGCCCAGCAGCAGCGCGACCGCCGCGCCGGGGGCGGCGTTGAGGACGATGTCGAGCAGGCCCGCCGTCCAGGAGCGGCGCAGGCCGGTGAACAGCTCGGCCGCCGAGTATTCGAGGCCCAGCAACAGGAGCAGCAGCACGACGCCGATTTCACTGGCGAGGTGGGTGAAGCCGCCGATGTCGGTCAGCGGGATCAGCCCGCCGGAGCCGAAGCAGAGGCCGCCGAGCAGGTACAGCGGGATGGGGGAGAGGCCGATCTTCCCGGCCAGGCGCCCGAGCGCGCCCAGCACGAAGAAGACCGCCCCCAGTTCGATCAGGGACAGCGCGGTGTGGTCCATCGTGGGCTCAGCCGTACTTCAGGATCTTGGCGGCGGCTTCGAGACCCTCGCTCGTGCCGACGGCGACCAGCAGGTCGCCGCCGGTGAGGGCGAAGTCGGGCGTCGGCGAGGGGTGCACCTGGCCGGCCCGCGCGACCGCGACCACCGAGACGCCGGTGCGGGTGCGCATCGCCGTGTCGCCGAGCGTCCGGCCGTCGAACGGGCCGGACGGCTTGATCGGCAGCTGCTTGGTGCTGATCCCCGGCAGGTCCTGGTGCTCCTCGGTGAGCTGGGCGACCAGCTGCGGCGCGCCGAGCAGGTTGGCCAGCGTGCCCGCCTCGTCCGCGGTCAGCGGGATCGAGGCGGCGCAGGCGTCGGCGTCGTCCGCTTTGGACACGATGAGCTCGGTGTGGCCGTCCCGCTGCGACACGACGCCGATGCGGCGGCCGGTACGGGTGCTGAAGTCCTTGCGGACCCCGATGCCGGGAAGAGGGGTTACTTCGACGTTCACCCAACCACCGTAACCCACCTGTCCGATTCGCGACGTTCAGCCGAGCAGGAGCAGCAGCGCCGCGACGACCATGACGGCGGCGGTGAGGCCGTGGACGCCGAAGGCGACGGCCTTCTTCCCCCGGTGGCGCAGCACGATCAGCATGTCGAAGACGGGCCAGAGGGCCGCGGTGAGGAAGACCCAGCCCAGCGCGTGCGGGTCGCCGTAGATCATCAGGGCCAGCGGGATCAGGCCGGCGCCGACGTCGCGGCCGCCCTTGACGTTCAAGAAGTTTGCGGCGTTTTCGGGGACTTCGCCGAAGCCGAAGCCCGCGGCGGTCTTCACCGGCGCGAAGAGGTAGTTGAGGCCGATGTAGATGATGCCGAGCGAGACGATCGCGACGAGGACGTAGCCGGTGATCACCATGGTGTTCCCTTCAGTTTTTCTAGCGGCGCTAGCATTACTAGCAACGCTAACTTAGCGGCGCTAGTTTGTCTAGCAGTGCTAGCATCGGCTCATGATCCAGCGACAACGGCGTGTGCGCGACCGGACCGAGCGCGGGCAGCGGATCGTCACGGCGGCCAGGGAGCTCGCCGAAGCGGAGGGCTGGGACGCGGTCACCACCCGGCGGCTCGCGGCCCTGATCGAGTACAGCCAGCCGGTGCTCTACAGCCACTTCCCCGGCGGCAAGGACGCGATCATGACGGCGGCCGCGCTCGAGGGCTTCGGTGAGCTGTCCACCGCGCTCGCGGCCGCCCGTGCCGGCGGGGTCGCCGGGGTCGCCGCGGCGTACGTGGCGTTCGCCGAGGCCAAGCCCGCGCTGTACGACGCGATGTTCACGCTGGCGTCGGAGCTGCCGTTCGCCCAGGACGACACCCCGGCGGTGATGCAGGAGGCCTACGGCGGGCTCTTCGCCGTGGTCGAGCCGGTGTCGGGCAGCCAGGACGCGGGCGCGCTGACCGAGGTGTTCTGGAGCACGCTGCACGGCCTGGTGACGCTGGACCGCGGCCACCGGCTGTCCCCGGAACACCGTGACGAGCGCCTCGCCTTGGTCGTCGCCCGCTTCGGCGCGCGGGGCGACTGATCTCCTCCGCACCCCGACCGGCAGAATGGACCCCAAAGCCGACGAGAACGCGAGGAGAGTGCCGGTGACGGGAGCCCTACGTGGTGTGGTCGCCTTGGACGGCCCGTCGGGGACCGGGAAGACCACCGTCGCCCGCAAGCTCGCCGACCGCCTCGGCGCCGGCTACCTCGACACCGGTGCCATGTACCGGATGGTCACCCTCGCCGTGCTGCGCGCCGGCGTGGACCCCACCGACCAGTCAGCCGTCGCCGACGTCGCCGACCAGGCGGACTTCAGCATCGGGACCAGCCCCGAGCGCCCCGAGATCCGGCTCGGCGGCGAGGACGTCGCCGCCGACATCCGAGGTCCCGAGGTCACCAAGGCCGTCTCGCCGGTCTCGGCCGTGCCGCACGTGCGCGAGCTGCTGGTCGGCAGGCAGCGCGAGATCATCGGCGACGTCGTCGGGCACCGCGGCGGGATCGTCGTCGAGGGCCGCGACATCGGCACCGTCGTCGTGCCGGACTCGCCGCTGAAGGTCTTCCTGACCGCGTCGGCCGACGTCCGCGCCTCCCGCCGGAGCACCCAGGACACCGCCGCCGGCCGGACGTCGTCGGTCGCCGACGCGCTGGCGAGCGTCGAGCGCCGCGACCACCTCGACTCGACCCGCGCCGCCTCGCCGCTGCGCGCGGCCGACGACGCCGTGCACGTCGACACGTCCGAACTGTCGATCGACCAGGTGATCGTCGCCCTCAGCGAACTGGCCAGCCACCGCGGCCTGCTGGCGGGGTGCAACGCCGAGGTAGCGCGATGAAAGCTGACGGACTCCCCGAGGGATCCGTCGCATGGCTCCACGAAGCCGGGCGGATTTTCGCCCGGTACCATTTGCGGTCGGCCTTCCGCGTTCGCGTGCACGGCCGTGACCGCATGCCCGCCACCGGGCCGGTGGTCGTGGTCGCCAACCACAGTTCGATGATCGAGCCGCAGCTGATCTTCGGAATGCTGCCGCGGCGTTCGGCGTTCCTGGTCAAGGCCGAGCTGTTCGCCGGGCTCGCCGGGAGGTTCCTCCTGGCGATCGGGCAGATCCCGCTCAAGCGCGGCGAGATCGACCGCAAACCGCTGATGACCGCGGTCGGCGTGCTCAAGGGCGGCGGGGTCGTCGGGATCTTCCCCGAAGGCACCCGCGGCGCCGGGGACGTCGGCGCGGCCGAACGCGGCGCGGCCTGGCTGGTCCGGGCCTCCGGCGCGACCGTGCTCCCGGTCGCGACGCGGGGGACCCGCAAGCCGGCCGACGGCAAGCGGCGCTGGCGCCCGCGCGTGGACATCCTCGTGGGGGAGCCGTTCACGCCGAAGGTCGGCCCCGGGAAGACCGGGCTCGACCAGGGCACCGAAGAGCTCCGCGGCGAGCTCGCGGCGCTCGTCAAGACTTTGGACGATTGGCGTAGCGAAAACGGATTCGTTACGCCATAAGGGAAATTGGGTTCTCATGGAAGAGTTCGACAGCATCGGCGAAGTCGACGGCACTTGGTCGGAAGAGACCGAGTTCGCCGCGCTCGACGCGCAGATCGAGGCGGCCGAGCTGGCCGAGGAGGCCGCGCTCGCGCAGCCGGTGCTCGCCGTCGTCGGCCGCCCGAACGTGGGCAAGTCGACGCTGGTCAACCGCATCCTCGGCCGCCGCGAAGCCGTCGTGCAGGACGTGCCGGGCGTGACCCGCGACCGCGTCGCCTACGACGCCTTCTGGGGCGGGCGCAAGTTCACCCTGGTCGACACGGGTGGCTGGGAGCCGGACGCGACCGGCCTGCAGGCCTCCGTCGCCGCGCAGGCCGAGCTGGCCATGCAGACCGCGGACGCCGTGCTGCTGGTGATCGACGCCACGGTCGGCGCCACCGCCACCGACGAAGCCGTCTCCAAGGTGCTGCGCCGCTCGAAGAAGCCGGTGCTGCTGGCCGCGAACAAGGTCGACGACGACCGCCTGCTCGCGGACACCGCGTCGCTGTGGTCGCTCGGCCTCGGCGAGCCGCACCCGGTCAGCGCGCTGCACGGCCGCAGCTCCGGCGACCTGCTCGACGCCATCCTCAAGGCCCTGCCCGAGTCGCCGCGCGAAGGCGGCGCCGTGACGTCGGGGCCGCGGCGCGTCGCGCTGGTCGGCAAGCCGAACGTCGGCAAGTCGAGCCTGCTCAACAAGCTCTCCGGCGAGGAGCGCTCGGTCGTCGACTCGGTCGCCGGCACCACCGTCGACCCGGTCGACTCGCTGGTCGAGCTGGACGGCGAGACCTGGCGGTTCGTCGACACGGCGGGCCTGCGCAAGCGCGTCAACTTCGCCGCCGGCGCCGAGTACTACGCCTCGCTGCGCACCAAGACCGCGATCGACGCGGCCGAGGTCGCGATCGTGCTGCTCGACGCGGCCGAGCCGCTCTCGGAGCAGGACCTGCGGGTGCTGACCATGGTCGTCGAGGCCGGGCGCGCCTGCGTGCTCGCGTTCAACAAGTGGGACCTGGTCGACGAGGACCGGCGGCACGCGATGGTCCGCGAGCTCGACCGCGGCCTGGTCCGCGTGCCGTGGGCGGAGAAGGTCAACATCTCGGCGCTGACCGGCCGTTCGGTGCGCAAGCTCGCGCCGGCGCTGCGGACCGCGCTGAAGTCGTGGGACCAGCGGGTGCCGACCGGTCAGCTCAACGCGTGGCTGTCCGACCTGATCGCGGCCACCCCGCCGCCGGTCCGCTCGGGCAAGCAGCCGAAGGTGCTGTTCGCGACGCAGGCCGGCATCCGGCCGCCGACGCTGGTGCTGTTCACCACCGGCTTCCTCGAGGCGGGCTACCGCCGGTTCATCGAGCGCAAGTTCCGGGAGCAGTTCGGCTTCACCGGCAGCCCCGTCCGGGTGAACGTCCGGGTCCGGGAGAAGAAGGCGAAGCAGAAGATCGGCGGGAAGGCCGCACGGACGCGGTGATTTCCCCACGTGGCGGGCCCGCGTGAGGTCCGACACTCCCTCGTGACCCTGTGGATACCTTTTCGTCATCCACAGGTATTGTGGAAGGTCGTTGCGGGCGCCTCAACCAGGAGAGCGAGCCCGGTTGAGGCTCCCGGAAGGTGAGTGGTGGGCTTGCGCGCCCATGCTTTGTCCCTGCATGTCTTCGTCACGGTCGAGGTGGACGCTCGATGACCGTCACGATCGAACCCACCGGTTCCGCCGCGGTCACGGCGGCGCCGGCCCCGGTCGCTGACCGCGCCCTGTTCTGGTCGGGGCTCGGCGCGAGCGAGCGCACCCTGCTCGACATCGTCGCGGCGACCGCCGAGCTCCACCCCAACGCCGCCGCGATCGACGACGGCACCACGACGCTGACCTACCGGCGGCTCCTCGAGGAGATCGACGCCTACGGCCGGCGGCTGCGCGGCTACGGCGTCGGCCTCGGTGACCGCGTCGGCATCCGGATCTCCTCCGGCACCGCCGAGCTGTACATCGCGATCCTCGCCACCCTGTCCGTCGGCGCCGCGTACGTGCCCGTCGACGCGGACGACCCGGACGAGCGCGCCGAACTGGTCTTCGAGGAAGCACAAGTGGCCGCCGTCGCCACCGACGGCAAGATCAACGTCCACAGCACGCCGGGTGGGCGTGACGGCGTCCCCGGCCCGGCCGACGACGCCTGGATCATCTTCACCTCCGGTTCCACCGGCAAGCCCAAGGGCGTCGCGGTCACGCACGCCTCCGCCGCCGCGTTCGTCGACGCCGAGGCCGAGCTCTTCCTCGCCGACGAGCCGGTCGGCCCCGGCGACCGCGTCCTGGCCGGCCTGAGCGTCGCCTTCGACGCTTCCTGCGAAGAGATGTGGCTGGCCTGGCGCCACGGCGCCTGCCTGGTCCCGGCGCCCCGCGCGCTGGTCCGCACCGGCGTCGACCTCGGCCCGTGGCTGGTCGCGCAGCGGATCACCGTCGTCTCGACCGTGCCGACGCTGGCCGCGCTGTGGCCCGCCGACGCGCTCGAAGACGTCCGCCTGCTCATCTTCGGCGGCGAAGCGTGCCCGCCGGAGCTGGCCGAGCGCGTCGCCGTCGAAGGCCGCGAAGTCTGGAACACCTACGGCCCGACCGAGGCCACCGTCGTCGCCTGCGCCGCGCAGCTGACCGGTGAGGGCCCGGTGCGGATCGGCCTGCCGCTGTCCGGCTGGCAGCTCGCCGTCGTCAACGACGAGGGCCGGCCGGTCGCGATGGGCGAGACCGGCGAGCTCGTGATCGGCGGTGTCGGCCTGGCCCGCTACCTCGACACCGAGAAGGACGCGGAGAAGTTCGCGCCGCTGCCGTCGCTGGGCTGGCAGCGCGCCTACCGCTCGGGTGACATGGTCCGCGCCGAAGCCGAGGGCCTGCTGTTCCTCGGCCGGCTCGACGAGCAGGTCAAGCTCGGCGGCCGCCGCATCGAGCTGGGCGAGGTCGACGCCGCGCTGCAGGCCCTCCCCGGGGTGCAGGGCGCGGCCGCCGCGATCCGCCGCACCAAGGCGGGCAACCAGGTCCTCGTCGGCTACGTCGTGCCCGGCACCGAGCCGTTCGACCACGACCAGGCCGCGAACCGGCTGCGTGAGCACCTGCCCGCCGCGCTGGTGCCGCTGCTCGCCGTCGTCGAAGACCTGCCGACCCGCACCTCCGGCAAGGTCGACCGCAACGCCCTCCCGTGGCCGCTGTCCACAGTGGACGCCACCGGGCTGTCGCCGACCGAGACGTGGCTCGCCGAAGGCTGGGCCGAGATCCTCGGGGTGTCGGTCGACGACCCGAAGGCCGACTTCTTCACCCACGGCGGCGGCAGCCTGACCGCCGCGCAGGTGGTCGCGCGCATCCGCACCCGGCACCCGCAGGTGTCGGTCGCCGACGTCTACGCCCACCCCAAGCTGGGTGCGCTGGCCGCGGTGCTGGACGCGCTGAGCGGCCAGGCCACCGAACGCCGCGACATCGCACCGACCCCGCGTCGCGCCGGGGTCGTCCAGACATTGCTGACCGTCCCGCTGATGGGGCTCGTCGGCCTGCGCTGGGCGACGCTGGCCGCCGCGCTGTCGAACGTCCTGTCCCTGCTCGGGTTCGCCTGGGCGCCGACGCTGAACTGGGCGTGGCTCGGCCTGGCCTGGGTGGTGCTGTTCAGCCCCGCGGGCCGGATCGCGATCGCCGCCGGTGGCGCGCGCGTGCTGCTGTCCGGGGTCCGTCCCGGCACCTACCCGCGCGGCGGGAGTGTCCACTTGCGACTGTGGACGGCCGAGAAGCTCGCCGAGTTCTCCGGCGCGGACAGCGTCGCCGGCGCGTCCTGGATGACGACGTACGCGAAGGCGCTCGGCGCGCGGATCGGCAAGGACGTCGACCTGCACTCGCCGCCGCCGGTCACCGGCTTCCTGAAGCTGGGCCGCGGGGCCGCGATCGAGCCCGAGGTCGACCTGACCGGCCACTGGGTCGACGGCGACGTCGTGCACATCGGCAAGGTCCGCGTCGGCGCGGAAGCCCGCATCGGCGCGCGCAGCACGCTGTTCCCGGGCGTCCGGATCGGCAAGGGCGCGGAGATCGCGGCCGGCTCGACCGTCCGCGGTGCCGTCCCGGCCGGGCAGCGCTGGGCCGGTTCGCCCGCCGCGCGCGTGGCGAAGGACGAGCGTGACGCGCTGAAGTGGCCGTCGAGCCGCCCGCCGCGGTCGCACTTCTGGGCCACCGTGTACGGCGTGACTTCCCTGGCGCTCGGCTTCCTGCCCGGCTTCGCCGCGCTGGCGGGCGTCGCCGTCCTCGGCTACGCGATCTCCGGCGCGCCGACGCTGCTCGACGCGTTCACCCGGGCGCTGGTCTTCGTGCCGGTCGCGACCGCCGCGTACTTCCTGGCTTACATGCTGCTGGTGCTGGCCGGTGTCCGGGCGCTGAGCATCGGCATGGTCGAGGGCTACCACCCGGTGCACGGCCGCGTCGCGTGGCAGGTCTGGGCCACCGAACGGCTGATGAGCATGGCCCGCGAAGGCCTGTTCCCGCTGTACGCCAGCCTGTTCACGCCGGTGTGGCTGCGGCTGCTCGGCGCGAAGGTCGGCCGCAACGTCGAGGCGTCGACCGTCCTGGCGCTGCCGAAGATGACCAAGGTCGACAGCGGTGCGTTCCTGGCCGACGACACCATGGTGGCGACCTACGAACTCGGCCACGGCTGGCTGCACGTCGCCCCGGCCCGGATCGGCAAGCAGGCGTTCCTCGGCAACTCGGGGATGACCGCCCCGGGGCGTTCGGTGCCGAAGCGCGGACTCGTGGGTGTGTTGTCCTCGACGCCGTTGAAGGCGAAGAAGGGTTCGTCGTACCTCGGCATGCCGCCGCTGCCGGTGCGCCGCGCGATCGGCGACGCTGACACCAGCCGCACCTACACCCCGGCGCTGCACCTGAAGGCGGCGCGGGCGCTGGTCGAGCTGTGCCGGATCATCCCGGTGATGTGCGGCGTCGCGCTGACCGTGTCGGTCGCCTTCGGGCTGCTGTGGGCCGCGTCCGTGTTCGGGTTCGGGGTCGCCGTGCTGCTCGCCGGGCCCGCGCTGCTGGCCGCCGGCGTCGTGGCGGCGCTGACCGCGACCGTCGTGAAGTGGCTGCTGGTCGGCAAGTTCCGCGAAGTCGACCACCCGCTGTGGAGCTCGTTCGTCTGGCGCAACGAGCTGGCCGACACGTTCGTCGAGGCGCTCGCGGTGCCGTGGCTGATCGGCTCGATCGGCGGCACGCCGCTGCTGAGCGCGTGGCTGCGCACGATGGGCGTCAAGATCGGCCGCGGGGTCTGGCTCGAGACGTACTGGCTGCCCGAGGCCGACCTCGTCGAGCTGGGCGACGGCGCGACCATCAACCGCGGCTGCGTCGTGCAGACGCACCTGTTCCACGACCGGATCATGAGCATGTCGCGGGTGGTGCTCGGCCAAGGCGCGACGCTCGGCCCGCACGGCATCGTGCTGCCGGGCGCCGGTATCGGCGCGCGCACCACGGTCGGCCCCGGGTCGCTGGTGACCCGCGGCGACGAGGTGCCGGCCGACACGCGCTGGCTCGGCAACCCGATCTCCGCGTGGACGGGTAAGTAGAAGGTCACGAAGTACCCACCTGGCTCGCCGGACTCACCCGTCCGTGCGAGCCTGGTTTGGTACGTCGGTACGAGGAAAGGTTCGGCTCGGGTGATTGCGAAGGCTCCTGCTCCGGCACCCGGCGCGGACACCTCCGGTGATCCCTACCTCCCCGCCCACGGCAACGGCGGGTACCGGGTCCGGCACTACGACCTCACGCTCGACTACAAGGTCGCGCCCAACCGGCTGTCGGCCGCGGCGGTGATCACCGCGGAGGCGACGCAGGCGCTTTCCCGTGCCAGCTTCGACTTCGGCGAGTTCCGGATCAACCGCGTGCTGGTCGACGGACGGCCCGCGAAGTACGTGAAGCGCGGGGTGAAGCTGCACGTCAAGCCGGCGAAGTCGGTCGCGGCCGGTGCCGCGTTCACGGTCGAGGTCCACTACGTCGGCAACCCGCGCCCGGTCCGCAGCCGCTGGGGTGACGTCGGCTGGGACGAGCTGACCGACGGCGCGCTGGTGGCGAGCCAGCCGGTCGGCGCGCCGTCGTGGTTCCCGTGCAACGACCACCCGTCGGACAAGGCGTCGTACCGGGTGAGCGTGACGACGGCGTCGCCGTACCTGGTCGCGGTCACCGGCACCCTCGTCGAGCGGTCGACGTCGGCCAGCACGACGAGGTGGGTGTTCGAGCGGCCGGAGCCGACGGCGACGTACCTGATGAGCGTGCAGATCGGCCGCTACGACGACGTCGAGCTGACCGGCCGCGGCTGGGCGCCGCCCGCCGGCGTGGGCGCGCGCCTGCTCAGCCTCGGCTTCGGGCACGGCCGCGTCGAGTCGGTCACCGAGACGGTGCCGCAGCGGGCCGCCGTGCCGCCGCGGCTGCGCCGGGCGTTCGACCGCGACTTCGGGCGGCAGGGCCGGATGATGGAGTTCCTCCAGCGGCTGTTCGGCCCGTACCCGTTCCACGAGTACGTCATCGTGGTCACGGACGACGACCTCGACGACCCGATCGAGGCGCAGGGCATGTCGATCTTCGGCGCCAACCACGTCGACGGCCGCCGCACGTACGAGCGGCTGGTGGTGCACGAGCTGTCCCACCAGTGGTTCGGCAACAGCCTGACCGTGGCGGACTGGCGGCACATCTGGCTGAACGAAGGCTTCGCGACCTACGCCGAGTGGCTGTGGTCGGAGGAGTCCGGCGGGCCGTCCGCCGAGGCGCTGGCCCGCGACTGGTACGCGCGCGTCAAGGCGAAGCCGGCGGACGTCCGGATCGCCGACCCGGGCGTGGCGCGGATGTTCGACGAGCGCGTCTACAAGCGCGGCGCCCTGACCCTGCACGCCCTCCGCACGGAGATCGGCGACCCGGCGTTCTTCGCGCTGCTGAAGGCGTGGGCGGTCGAGAACCGGCACGGTCTGGTCACGACGGCCCAGTTCGTCTCGACGGCGGAGGCGTACGCGGCCCGGCCGCTGACCGCGTTCTTCACCCGCTGGCTCGACTCGACCGCTCTCCCGCCGCTTTAGCCCGCCCAACGCTCGTGAGTGTTTAGTCGGGTTCTAACCCGACTAAACACTCACGACCTCCCGCGCCGGTATTCATCGGATGTCTTTGCCGCTTTCCGGGTGAACGACTCTGGCGTTTTGGGACACCCTCTGCAAGTATGGCCGCACGCCGCCGCTTGAACTCGCCGAAACGTAGTATGAATTCGGAGGATGCTTCATGGACTCAGTGTCCCGGCGGACGGTGCTCCGTGCTGCCTCGGTCGCGGCCGGGGCCGCGGCCTTCGGCGGTCTGTGGGCGAAGGGGGCCCCGCCCGCCCTCGCGGGGGCGGCGAACCCGCACCGCGAAGTCGCCGCCGACGCGCGCATGGTCTGGAAGCGGCTGCCGAAGAACTGGCGGGAGGGCCCGTTCCTGGCCAACGGCTACCTCGGCGCGCAGGTCTACGCCGGCCAGACGCCGCAGGTGCTGAAGGTGATGCTGAGCCACACCCAGGTGCAGGACCAGCGGATCCAGTGGGAGGCGGGCATCGGCCTGTCCCGGCTGCCGATCGGCTACCTCACGCTCACCCTGGCCGGCGCGATCACCGCCGTCGACTGGACGCTCGACCTCTACAACGCCGAGCTGGGCGGCACCATCACCACGACCCAGGGCTCGGTCGCCTTCTCCGCGGTCGTGCACAACGACCTCGGCGTGCTGCTCGTGTCGATGACGCCGAGCGCGGGCGAAGCCGGTGCGGCGTGGGCGTTCCAGCCGCTGGAGTCCGCGACGACGCGGGCCGTCCGCAAGCCGCCCGAGTACGTCGCGAACCCCGCGCCCGAGCTCGCGGACGGGTACTGCGCGCAGCCGATGCTCGCCGGCGGCGGGTACACGACGGCGTGGCGGGAACGCGCGATCGGGGCCCGGCGGCTCCTCGCTGCGACCGTCGCCTACAGTTTCCCCGGCACCACGCACACCGCCGACGCCCTCGAGAGCGTCCGGAAAGCGCTTGCGCTGAACCCGGACTTCCTCCTCGCGCGCCACCGCCACTGGTGGAACGACTACCACCGGCGCAGCTTCGTTTCGGTGCCGGACAAGCAGGTGCAGCGCTTCTACTGGATCCAGCTGTACAAGATCGCGGCCGCCACGCGCGCCGGCGGCCCCGTGGTCTCGGAGTGGGGCCCGTGGTTCCCCGAGGTCGGCAACAGCTGGACCGCGGTGTGGTGGAACCTCAACGTCCAGGTCACCTACCCGATCGTCAACAGCAGCAACCACCCCGAACTCGACGCCGTCACCGAGACCTTCCGGCGCGACCACGCGAACCTCGAGGCGTCCGTGCCGCCCGCGTACCGCGATGGCGACACCTACGCGCTTTCGCACCCGGGTGACTGGCGGCTGCGCCCCGGCGGCACGCGCTCGGTCGGCGTTCCCGGGACGACGTCCAAGACCGACCAGACCGGGAACCTGTTGTGGGGCCTGCACAACGTCTGGCTGGCCTACCGCCACCACCTGGACCGGAGCGTGCTGCGCGACGTCCTGTACCCGACGCTGGCGAAGGCGCTGAACTTCTACCGCCACTTCCTGGTCACGGGCCCGGACGGCTTCCTGCACCTGCCGCTGACCCGGTCGCCGGAGTACGCCGACACCCCCGACTGCACCTACGACCTGTCGCTGATCCGGTGGGCGGCCGGCACCCTCGTCGACACCGCCCGGATCCTGCGCCTGAACGAGCCGCGCGTGCCGATCTGGCGGGAGATCGGCGCGAAACTGGTGCCCTACCACGAAGATCCCGTCAACGGCGTGCTGATCGGCGACGGCGTCCCGCTGGCCGCGTCGCACCGGCACTTCTCGCACCTGCTGTGGCTGTACCCGTTGCGGGAGAAGGTCTGGGACACCCCCGCCGACCGCGACGTCATGACGCGCACCTTCGACCACTGGGCCGCCGACCAGTCCGCCTGGCACGGCTACAGCTACGCGGCCGCGTCCTCGATGAAGTCCGTGATGGACGCGCCGGAAGAAGCGTTGCGGTACTTGAAGTTCTTCCTCGACCGGAACATCGTGGCCGACACCGAGCTGACCGCGAACACGATGTACCGCGAAGGCTCGAACTTCGCCATCGAGAGCCCGATCACGGCCGCCCAGTCCGTTGTGGACATGCTGATGCAGGGTTCCGGCGGGGTGCTCAAGGTCTTCCCGTCGGTGTCGTCGACCTGGCGGGACGCCTCGATCTCGGGGCTGCGCGCGGAGGGCGCGTTCCTCGTGGACGCCTCCCGGCGCGGGGGCACCACGGAGTTCGTCCGCGTGCGCAGCGAAGCCGGCGAACCCCTGGTCCTCCAGCACGGCATCGCCGGGGACGTCGACGTCCGCGACGAGCACGGCAGGCACCTGCCGTGGCGGGCCGCCGGCCCGGGCCGGCTCTCGATCGGGCTGCGGCGCGGTGGGACCGCCGTCGTCACGCCCCGGGGCACGCGGCCGGAGTTCGCGCCGCGAGACGTCCCCGCCCTCGGTCCGGCGCCCGCGTGGGGCCTGCCGGTCTGACACCCGCTTCGACGAGGAGGCCGGAATGGACATCACCCGCAGAACCGTGCTCGGCGGCGCGCTCGCCGGGCTGGCCGCCGCCGGCTTGGCCCCCGCGGCCGCGGCGGCGGAACCGGGCGGCGACGACTTCTCCTGGGCCGGGTTCCTGGGCACCGCCGACCTGTACTGGCGGCGGCTGCCGAAGACCTGGTACGAGGGACCGTTCCTGGGCAACGGGTTCCTCGGCTCCGCGATCTACGCCGAGCCCGGGCGCAACGCGATCCGCTTCAACGTCCAGCACAGCCAGGTGCAGGACCACCGGCCGGAGTTCGGGTCGCTGTTCGGCCTGGCCCGGCTGCCCATCGGGTACTTCACGCTGGAGCCGGTCGGCGCGATCACCGCGCTCGACTGGCGGCTGGACCTGTGGAACGCCGAGCTGACCGGCACGATCACGACGACGGCGGGCAGCCTGAGCCTGCGCGCGATCGTCCACACCGGACAGTCGTTGCTCGCGATCGAAGTCCGGCCCAGCGAAGGCGAACGCGGGTTCGCGTGGGTGTTCCACCCGGCGGTGGCGGTCAGCCCGCGCGCCGACCCGGTGTGGAACAAGCCGCCGCCGGCGGGCTACACCGCCAACCCGCCGGTGAACCTGACGACCAGCGGGGACGCCCGCCTGGCCGTCCAGCCGCTGCTGGCCGGCGGCGAGCACGTGACGGCCTGGCGGGAGGTGGCGCGCGGCGGCGCGCGCACGCTGTACACGTCGGTCGCGTGGTCGCACCCGGAACGGACGTCGGTGGCCCGTGCGCTCGCCACGGTCCGCCGCGCGGGCGCGTTCGCCGAGCTGACCCGGGACCACCGCCGCTGGTGGCACGACTTCTACCGGGGCAGTTTCCTGTCCATTCCGGACACCCGGCTGCAGAGCTTCTACTGGATCCAGCTCTACAAGGTCGCGTCGGCGGCCCGGCGCGAGGCACCGGTGATGGCGACGTCCGGGCCGTGGCTGGAGAACACGCCGTGGCCGGCGACCTGGTGGAACCTCAACGTCCAGCTCGAATACTGGCTGATCCACGGCTCCAACCACCTGGAGCTGGACGCCGTCAGCTACGCGCTCGGCAAGTACCGCGCGAACCTCACCAGCCAGGTCGCGCAGCCGTACCAGGCCGACTCGGCCGGGATCCCGCGCACGACCGACATGACCCTGCTCAACGGCGTTTCGAACGCCACCAGCGGGTTCCCCGTGGGCGTCCCGGGGCAGGACACGCCGACGCCGGAGGTCGGCAACCTGACCTGGGCCCTGCACAACGTGTGGCTGTCCTACCGGCACACGATGGACCGGACCCTGCTGACCGGCACGCTGTTCCCCTTGCTGCGCAAAGCAATCAACTACTACCTGCACTTCCTCGCTCCGGGCGCCGACGGGAAGCTGCACTTGCCGCCGACGTTCTCACCCGAGTACGGCGTCAACGCCCCGGACTGCAACTACGACCTCTCGCTGATCCGCTGGGGCTGCAAGACGCTCCTGGAGATCGCGCCCGGTGACGCGCTCGCCCCGAAGTGGCGGGACGTCCTCGCGAACCTCGTGGCCTACCCGGCCGATGCGAACGGCTACATGATCGGCGCCGGGGTCCCGTTCGCGAAGTCGCACCGGCACTACTCGCACCTGCTGCAGATCTACCCGCTCTACGACGTCACCTGGGAGCAGCCGGAACACCGCCAGATCATCGAAACGTCGCTGAACCACTGGGTCGGCTTCGAAGGCGCGCTGCAGGGCTACACGTTCACCGGGGCCGCGTCGATCTCGGCGCAGATGCTCCGCGGCGACCAGGCCGCGTTCTACCTCGGCGAGCTGCAACGGCGGTACATCCAGCCGAACACGATGTACAAGGAGTCCGGGCCGGTCATCGAAACGCCGCTGTCGGCGGCGAAGTCGTTGCAGGACATGCTGGTGCAGAGCTGGGGCGGCGTGCTGCGGGTGTTCCCCGCGGTCCCGTCGGCGTGGGGCGACATCGCGCTGCGCGACTTCCGCACCGAGGGCGCGTTCCTGCTCAGCGCGTCCCGGGCCGGCGGCCGGACCCGCTGGCTGAAGGTGCACAGCGAGGCCGGGGCGCCGTGCGTGCTGCGGCCGGGCATCGAGGGCGAGCTCGCCGTGACCGACGCGCGCGGCCGGGCCCGCCGGTGGCGGCGGCTGGCCACCGGGGACGTCCAAGTCGAACTCGGGCGTGGCGAGGACGCGTTCGTCCACCGGAAGGGGGACAAGCCGGACTTCGGTGTCCGGCCGGTCACGCCGGGTGGGCCGAGTTCACCGTGGGGGCTGCCCTGATCGGGCGTTCTCGCCCGGGGAACGGCCGTCGGCGGCAGAATGGAGCTCTCGACGAGGGGAGCGTTCATGAGCGAGCCGGGGGAGCGGCCTCAGCAGTACGGCCAGTGGCCGCCGCCGATACCGCCGAAGCGGACTTCGACGACGGCGATGGCGCTGGTCACCGGGTCGGTCGTGGTCGTCGTCGTGATGGTGCTGGCGTTCCTGGCCTGGGGCTACCCCGGGTTCCTGCGCAAGCCGGACGGTCAGGCCGGCGGTGGTTTCTTCGCCGCGCCGACGTCCTCGGCGATGGCGTCTTCGGCCACCCCGCCGGTCACGGTCAGCTCGCCGGTTTCGATCCCCGGCGGCCGGGCCGCGATGCCGAAACGGGTGAAACCGCTGGCCGACCCGGTGACCTGCGCGTTCACCCCGGATCCCGGCGCGCCGGCGCCGAAGAAGGCCGGGCTGCCGCCGGACGGCCCGGCACCGTCGTCCGGGACGGTCGACGTGCGGCTCGCGACGAGCGCGGGTGCCATCGGGCTGACGCTGGACCGCGCGTTGGCCCCGTGCACCGTGGTCAACTTCGTGAGCCTGGCGAAGCAGGGCTTCTACGACGGCACGTCGTGCCACCGGCTCTCGGTGACGGCCGGCCTGCAGATGCTGCAGTGCGGCGACCCGGTCGGCGACGGGACCGGCGGCCCGGGCTACACGATCCGCGACGAGGTGTTCCCCGAGCTGACCTACGGCCGCGGGATCCTGGCGATGGCGAAGACGAGCCAGCCCGACACCGGCGGTTCGCAGTTCTTCCTGGTCTTCGGCGAGACGCAGATCCCGCCGGAGTACACGGTCTTCGGCAGCATCGACGACGCCGGCCTCGCCGTCCTGGACCAGGTCGCCCGCGGCGGCATCGACTCCTCGAAGCCGGGCATCGGCGACGGCAGCGGGCCCCCGAAGACCCCGGTGACGTTCACCGGGGTCACCACCACGCCGTGATCAGGGCCGGTCGAGGACCTGCCGCAACGCGCTGAGCAGGGCCTTGGCGGCGTCGGGTGCCGCGGTGGCCTGGCGCCAGGCGACGTAGCCGTCCGGGCGGACCAGCAGGCAGCCGTCCTCGTCGATGCCGCTCAGCCGCGACCAGTCACCGTAGGCGTCGCGGGTGCCGGGGTCGCCGATCCGGACGGCCCGCAGGTCGAGGCCCAGTTCCGCGCCCACCTTGGCCGCCGCGTCCCGCCACGGCGTGCCGGTGAGGCCGGTCAGCACCGTCCAGCGACCGCCGGCCACGAGGTCCAAAGTGGACACACGGCGGCCGTGCGAGCCGACGAGCCAGGCGTGCGGCAGCTTCGCGCCCGGCTCGGTGCTCGGCCGGTGGAACAGCTCGGGGTCGCGGTCCGATTCCGCCGTGACGCCGTCGGGCAGCACCGCGCCGGAGACGTACCGCTGGTCCAGCTCGACGCCGTGGGCGTTGAACTCGTAGTGCTTCAGCTCGATCGCCCGCTCCAGCTCACGACGTTTGCGCGCGCCCTCGGCCGTGGGCGCGAGGCAGGTTTCGAGCCCGGCCGTGATGCCGTCGGCGTCGGTGCCGCCGTCGATGCCGAGCGCGGCGAAGATCGGCCCGAACTGGTCGCGGCTGAGGTTTGCCCGGTCGACGATCTGCTTGCCCACCGGCGCCCGTTCGGCGCTGTAGCTGTCCAGCAGTCTCTCTCCCGCCTCGCCGCGCAGCACCATCGCGAGCTTCCAGGCCAGGTTGTAGGAGTCCTGGACGGACGTGTTGGAGCCGAGCCCGTTGGACGGCGGGTGCCGGTGCACGGCGTCCCCGGCGCAGAACACCCGGCCGTTGCGGTATTCGGTGGCGTAGTTGTGGTTGACCGTCCACAGCGACGTCGAGGTGATCTCGACCTCGAGGTCCGGGTCGCCGACGAGGTCGCGCACCAGCCGCGTCGCCTCCTCGACGTCGACGTCCGGCGGGGCCTGCTCGATGTCGTAGCCCCAGGTCAGCAGCCATTCGTTCCACGGCCGGACCATCCGGACCAGGCCCATCCCGATCCCGCCGAGGTGCGCGCCCGGCCGCATCACCCAGTACAGGACGCTCGGCCGGTGGGCCACGTACGGCGCGAGGTCGGCGGTGAACGTGATGTTCATGCTCCCCGCCTTGCCGGTCTGCCCGGCGATCGGCAGGCCGGCCTGGTCGGCGACGCGGCTGCGGGCGCCGTCCGCGCCGATCAGGTATTGGGCGCGCAACGTGAACTCGTCGCCGCGGACGCGGTCGCGGAACCGGGCGGTGACGCCGTCGCCGTCCTGCGTGAAGTCGAGGAATTCGGTGTCCAGCCGCAGTTTCGCACCGCGCGCGGCGGCTTCGCCCGCCAGGATCGGCTCGAGGTAGGTCTGCGGCAGGTCGATCATGTGGCACGGGCTGGCGGCGGTGTACTCGGCCGCCGACCGGTCGCCGGTGCCCCAGCTGGCGATCCGGCCGATCTCCGGCCCGGTCAGCGACGTGCAGAGCACGGTGTCGCCCATCAGTTCCGGCGGCGTGCCGATGGCGAGGGCCTTGTCCTCGACGCCGAGGTCGCGCAGCACCTCCATGGTGCGCTGGTTGGTGATGTGCGCGCGGGGCGTGTTCGCCGTCCAGCCGTACTTGGTGGCGAGCACCGTGGGGACGCCGTAGGTGGCGAGCAGCAGGGCCGCGGCGCCGCCGGCCGGGCCGCTGCCGACCACGATGACGTCGGTGTCGTAGCTCATGCACCGCTCCCTGAGATCCGGAAGGTGAACTCGAGTCCGTCGGTGAAGTCGACGATCAGGCCGTCCTTGACGCCGAACACGGTGTCGGAGTCGAGGTACTCGCCGCCGGCGACGAACAGCTGGGTGATCAGCGTGCGGTAGCCGGGCTTGGCGATCATGAAGTGCACGTGCGGGGCGCGGTACGGGTGCCGTCCGACGGCGGTCAGCATCTCGCCGACCGGGCCGTCGGCGGGGATCGGGTACGCGCTGGGCACGATCGTCCGGAACCGCAGCCGCCCCTCGGCGTCGGTGCGGAACCGCGCCCGCAGCACCGGGCCGTCCAGGTCGGGCAGCTGGACGTCGTAGAAACCGTCCTCATTGGACTGCCAGACGTCGACGATCGCGCCGGCGACCGGCACGTCCTGCGTGTCGGTGACGAGGATGTCGGCCGACAGGGGCGTGCCCGGCAAGCCTTCCGCGATGTCGGCGCCCTGCGGGGTCTCGGGTGGTCCCTCGACGTAGAAGGGGCCGAGCACGGCCGACGGCGTCGTGTCCGGCGTCCGCGAGTTGGTCAGGACGTCGACGACGCTGGAGACGCCGAGGGTGTCCGACAGCAGGATGAACTCCTGGCGGGTGTCGGTGGTGATGTGCCCGGCGCGGGTGAGGAAACCGATCGCGTACTCCCACTCGTCCTGCGTGAGGTCGGTGCGGATGGCGTAGCCGTGCAGGGTTTCGACCAGGTCGGTGAGGAGGGTGCGCACGCGGTCCGGGGCGCCGGCGAAGCTGTCGGCCACCTGCTTCGTCAGCGCCTTGAGGCTCGGCGGCGCGGCGGGACGGGTGCCGTGCAGAGCCTGGCGGAGCAGCTCCGGTTCGCCCTCGAGGTCGGCTTCGGTGAGGCCCAGCTCGGCCAGCGAGTGCGGGATCGGGAGGGACGCGGCCAGCTCGAAGACGTCGTTCGCGTCGTCCAGGCCTTTCTCCGCCATGACGTACGGGAGGAGAACGGCGTGGGTTTCCGCGTGCGGCAGCCCGAACTTGCCGCCGAGGTGGTGGCAGAGCTGGTGGTGCAGGCCCATCGTGACGGCGTCGAGGCACGAGCCGGCCAGCCAGGCGCCGCGCAGCGCGTCGGTCCGCGCGTCCACATCGGACGGATCCGCCGCGATGCGGGGGAGTGCGCTCACGAGCAGCCGCTTGGCCTCCGCGGCGAACAGGTCGGTCATCGGGTTGGCGTCCGGCGCGTAGGTCGCTTCCACCGCGTGGGCCAGTGCGTTGAGCCCGCTGGCCGCCGAGAGGGGCACCGGCAGGGACAGCGTCAGATCGACGTCGTAGAGGACGGCCTCGGGCCGGACCTTCGAGGTCTTCTGCGTGGTCTTGCGGCCGTCGGCCGTCTGGCCGAGCACGGAGGTGAGTTCGGAACCCGCGTAGGTCGTCGGGACGATCAGCTGCGGCAGGTCGGTGTGCAGCGCGATGGCCTTGGCCAGCCCGGTGGCGGAACCGCCGCCGATCGCGACGACGCCGTCGACGTCGTGCTCGGCGACGACCTTGAGCGCGCGCTCGGTGACGTCGACCGGGGTGTGCATGGCCGGCTCTTCGAACCGGGCGGCCAGGCGCGGGCCGAGCGCCGCCGCGGCCCGGTCACCGAACCGCGCGCCGCCGACCAGCAGCACCCGGCTCAGCCCGAGGCGGCCGGCTTCGTCGCCGAGGGTGCCGAGCGAGCCGAAGACCACCCGGACGGGGTTCGCGGCGTAGCTGAACGAGGTCATGCGACGCAGTATCCGGCGCGGACGAGCCCGGGTCCTGCACGTTCCTGCTGCCGGACGGCACGAAACGCGCGAGTCAGCCCGCCCGGCGCAGCGCGGCCGGGGTGGTGCCGAGCTGGGCGCGCAGCACGCGCGTCAGGTGCTCCTGGTGGGAGAAGCCGCAGCGGGCGGCGATGTCGGCGATCGGGTCGTCGCCGGTGCGCAGCAGCAGCCCCGCCCGCTCGACGCGCAGGCGCAGCAGGAACCGGTGCGGCGGCAGGCCGGTGCGCGCCTTGAACTGCCGCGAGAACTGGCTGACGCTCAGCCCGGCGAGCGCGGCCAGCTCGGCGAGCGGCACCGCTTCGGCGAGGCGCTCGGTCATCAGATCGCGGACGCGCGCGAACTGCCGGTCCGAAAGCCCCCGCGCGACGGGCGCGGCGACCGGCCCGGCGCGGTGCCGCCGGACCAGCTGCGCGGCGACGAGCGCCCCGAGCTGGTCGGCGTAGGTGCGAGCGCTGGGCTCCCAGTCGCGGACGACGCCGTCGAGGCTCAGCACGAGCTGTTCGAGCAGGGGATCCGAGCTGCCCAGCTCCTCGGCGAGCCGCACGCTTCCCCCGGCGGCCTCCTGCACGGCGTCGTCGTCGACGTAGACGTGCACGGTGTCGAGCTCACCGCCGAGCTCGACGGACAGCTCCGCGTGCGAGGGCTGAAGGAACAACCCGCCGACGGGCATCCGGCGGCTCTGCTCGCGAGGCGTGCCGACGCCGCGCCGGACCGTCACAGGCCCGTCGAGGTGCAGGATCAGCTGATGGCTGCGTGCGGCGCCGAACTCGGCGCGGTAGGGGCGTTCGCGCTGCTTGGAGACGTAGACGCGGTCCCAGCCGAGCCCGGCGGAGGTGCGTTCGGGGCGGACCCAGGGCAGCGCGAGGATGCCGTTGGTGTCGGCCAGCCCGAGTTCGCCCACGCCTGCCTCCTCGACGTCGAGGCTGCCCGCGATGGTACGCGAGCAGCACCGCGGTACCCAGCCGGACGATTCGCTCGGGCTGGTGCCAGCCGCCGCCGGGCTGCTGCTGCCCGACCTGGCCGGCCGGTGGCGCGCGTGGGGCGGCCCGGCGCCCGGCCTAGCCGGCCGGGCGCGTGGGTGGCCCGGCGCGGTGGCGGCGATCGCGCTGGTTCAGCTCGAGGCCGGGTACCTGGTGCCCGGCGGCCGCGCGTGGGGGGCCCGGCCGGGCGGTGTACGTGGGTGACCCGGCGCGGCGGCGATCGTGGCTCAGCCCGGGGCCGCGCGGCCGTGGCGCCAGTAGCCGAGGAACGCGATGTCCGGCTTCGGCCAGCCGCGCTCGCGCACCAGGTGGCGCCGGACGCCCGTGGCCAGCGCGCTTTCCCCGGCCACCCACGTGTACGCGCGCCCCTCCGGGAGGTCCGCCGCCTCGATCGTCTTGAGCGCCAGCGTGCCCGGGCGGCGGCCGGGCTCGTCCCGCGGCAGCCAGTGCACCCGCACGCCCGGTGGCGGGTCGAGGTCCCGGACGTCTGCCGTCGACGGCACCTCCAGGAACACCTCCGCGACCAGGTCGGACCGCGCGCCTTCGAGGATCGCCAGTATCGCCGGCACCGCGCTCTCGTCGCCGGCCAGCAGCTGCCACGCCACCCCGGGCGGCGGCAGGTAGCTCACGCCCATGTCGAAGATGCCCGCCGGATCGCCGGGGCGCGCGGTGCGGGCCCACGAAGCCGCCGGGGCGTCGCCGTCGTGGAGGGCGAACTCGATGTCGATCTCGCCGGGGCGGGCGCGCCGGATCGTGTAGTTGCGGACCCACGGGCGGCGCGACTTCGGCAGCATCAGCACCTCGGCCATCCAGCCCTCGTTGTCGCGCGTGGGCATCCGCAGGCCGGCTTGGCCGTCGCGGGGGAAGAACAGGCGCACGGCCTGGTCGTCGCCCGCCGGTTCGAAGTCCGCGAGGGCCGGGCCGCCGAGGGTGATGGTCCGGAACGCCGGGCTCGGTGCGGTGTTCGCGCGGACTTCGAGCGTGATCATCCGTCGCGTCTTCGGGCGGCGCACCTTCGGGATCATCAGACGTCCAGCACGAGCCGGGGCGACGAGGCACGCGACACGCACGGGTACATCCGCCCGGCCGGCGCGCCGATGTCGTCGCGGTGCTCGGGGTCGCCGTCGAGGACGGAGAGTTCGCAGCTGCCGCAGACGCCCTCGCGGCAGCCGGACGGCACCGGCTTCCCGGCGTGGTTCAGCACGTCGAGCAGCGATTCGTCGGCCGGGACCCGGAGGGTCTGCTCGGATCGGGCGCACACCACCTCGAACGGGGTGTCCGGCCCGAAGACGCGCCGGGTGGGCTGGAAGCGTTCGGTGTGCACGCGCGGGAACAGCGCTTCGGCCGCGTCCACCATGGACGCCGGGCCGCAGCAGTAGACCTCCGCCGCCGGGAACTCCGCCGCCAGCGCCGCGAGGTCCGGCCGTTCCTCGGAGTACAGCCGCACGCGTTCGCCGTACGCGGCCACGAGGTCCGCCGCGAACGGCATCGTCGAAGCCGAGCGGCCCGCGTACACCAGCGTCGCCCGGGTGCCGGCGGCCCGCAGCATCGGGATGATCGGCGTGATCCCGATGCCGCCGGCCACGAACAGGTATTCCGGGGCGGCCACCAGCGGGAAGTGGTTGCGCGGCACCGAAACTTCCAGGGTCCGGCCGGGGCGCAGGTACAGGTGGACGTACTCCGAGCCGCCGCGGCTGAGCGGGTCGTGCCGGACCGCGATCCGGTAGGCGGAGCGGTCCGCGGGGTCGCCGCAGAGCGAGTACTGCCGGGTCAGCCAGTTCGGCAGCGCGAGGTCGATGTGCGCGCCGGGCTCCCACGGGGCCAGATCGCCTTCGTCGCCACGCAGCACGAGGGAGACGACGTCGTCGGCGACGCGCTCGACGCGGTCCAGGATCGTCTTCTGCATGTCAGTACAGCTTCCGGTAGCCCTCTTCGAGCATCCGCTCGAGGAGTTCGGGGTCGCCGCCCATCGCCTCGGCGGCGACCTCGCCCACCGAAGGCAGCTCCGCGGCCAGCGCCTGGCTCGCCGGGTTCCACAGCCGCGAGCGGATCAGCGCGCGGCCGCAGTGGAAGTACACCTGCTCGACCTCGATGACGATGGCGAGCATCGGCTCCTTCGCCTCGGTGCGCATCCGGGCCAGGACGTCGGGCTCGTCGGTGACGTACGCGCTGCCGTTGACGCGCAGGGTTTCCCGGGTGCCGGGGACGAAGAAGAGCAGCCCGACACCGTCGTTCTCGGCGATGTTGCGGAAGGAGTCGGCGATCTTGTTGCCGGTGCGGTCGGGCATGGCGAGGGTGCGTTCGTCGAGGACCTTCACGAACCCGGGGTAGTCGCCGCGGGGCGAGCAGTCGGCACGGCCCGCGGCGTCGGCGGTGGCCAGCGTCAGGAACGGCGAGTGGGCGATGAAGCGCCGGGCGTGCCGGTCGATGCGGTCGCCGATCTTGGCCTCGATCATGGCTTCGGGCTCGCCCAGCCGGGACCGCACCTCGGCCATGGTCACGCGGCGCAGCATGTTTGTGCTGGTCATGACACAATTATGAGCAAATACTCAGATCCTGCGCTACTCGCTTTCGAGGCGCGCGAGAGGAGGAGCCGTGAGCTTGGGCGAGCGTCGCATCCAGGCACGTAAACAGCCGCGTCAGGTCCGCGCCGAGCTGACCCGGCAGCGGATCCTGACCGCGGCTGCTCACGTTTTCGGCGAGCACGGCTACGCCGCGGGCACCACCAACCGCATCGCCGAGCGGGCCGGCATCTCCATCGGCTCGCTGTACCAGTACTTCCCGAACAAGGACTCGATCCTGGCCGAGCTGCTGGTCCGCCACCTCGACGAAGGCGCCGCCGCCACGGAACGGATCCAGCGCGCGGAGCTGCCCGGCTCGATCGAGGAAATCTTCCGCGTCTTCGTCCGCGGCGCGATCGAAACCCACCTCGGCGACCCGCAGCTGCTGCGCCTGCTGATGGAGCAGGCCCCGCGCTCGGCCGAGCTCCTCGAAAAGGTCGCGCGGCTCAAGCAGTCGCTGGTCAGCTACGTCGAGGAGCTGTTCGAGACCCACCCCGAGGTCCGGGTCGCCGACATCGCGACGGCGGCCCGGCTGGTCGTCACGACGACCGAGCTGGTCGTCCACCAGCTCGTGGCCGACCACGAACCGATGGACCCCGGAAGGCTGGAGAACGAGATGGTCGCGATGCTGACCCGGTACGTCACGGGGTGAACTGGTAGGCGCCCGCGTCGATCCGCGTGCCGATCGCGGTGCCGTCGACGTCGACGTCCGCGTACTTCGCCGTGCCGAGGCCGATCGCCGGGCTGCCCGCGGTGAGGACCAGGTTCGTGGCCGACGTGAACTTCGGGTCGGCGACCTCGTCCGTGGCGCCCGGCGTGAACTGCCGCTGCCCGCCGAAGAAGACGTTGTGGTCGGTGGCGGTCCAGCCGCTGTCGGCGTACCCGACCTTCATGGCGGCCTGGACGACGTTCTGGGTGAGCTTCAGCGTCTGGTTCGTGCAGCCGCCGTAACAGACGAAGCCCTCGGATTCGGCGTTGCCCAGCCAGACCGAGTTGTTGCGGAAGGCGGTGCCGGTCACGGGGCCGTTCCGGCCGTCGGCGTCTGTGCCGAGCTCGGTGAAGGACTCGCTGTCCTCGGCGATGTTGTGGTGGGTGACGTTGCCGGAGTGGTAGAAGATCTCGACCGCGGCGCCGTCGAGGCCGCCGAAGTCGTCGCTCACCGCTATCGACCCGCTGATCCGGTTCCAGCCGATGTCGGATCCGTTGCCCGGCACCAGGATCGCGAACGCCCCCGAGTCGTCGCTGCCGCCCGGCGTCGCGACGGTCATGTGGTTGTTGTCGACAAGGTGTTCTGCGTGTCCTCGGTGCCGGCGCCGGTGATGTAGTTCGAGAGCACCTTGTCGTGGTCCCCGCCGACCTCGACGCCCGCCCAGGAGCAGCGCCCGGCGTCGGCCGCGACGCCGACCTGCAGGTCCTGCACGGTGATGTAGTTGCCGGGCAGGTCGACGCAGGCTTCGTCGTTCCCTTGGACGATCGGGCGCGCCCCGGTGCCGTAGGCGCCGATGGTCACCGGGGCGGCCGCGCTGCCGGAGCCGCGGACGGCGAGCCCGCCGGTCCAGGTCCGGCCGCGGCGCAGCAGCACGGTGTCCCCGGGCGCGAGGGTGGTCGCGGCGACCTTGCCGAGCGACTTCCACGGCGCCGACTGCGACGTCCCGGCCGCGGTGTCGCTGCCGGAAACCTGGTCGACGTAGTAGGTCTTCGGCGCGGCGGCCGCGTCGGTGGCGGTGAACGCCGTGGTGGCGAGGGCGGCGAACACGCCCAGCGCCAGCAGTTTCTTCGACATGGCGCGCGACGCTAAGCCAGGCTCGTACAGGGGACGTACAAGCCGGCCGCGATCACCGGTCCCTGGCCAGCAGCGCCGCCTGAGTGCGGCTCGTGACGCCCAGCTTGGCCAGGACGTTGCCGACGTGCACCTTCACCGTCCGTTCGGCCAGCCGCAGCCGGGTCGCGATGTCCCGGTTGGACAGTCCTTCGCCGAGCAGTTCCAGCACGTCCCGCTCTCTCGGCGTCAGCGCGCCGCCCGCGCTCAGTGCCGACGCCACCGCCGGGCTCAGCGCGGTCACGCCCTGGTGCGCGGCCCGGACCGCGGCCGCCAGCTCGTCGCCGGACGAGTCCTTCAGCACGAACCCGGCCGCGCCCGCGTTGAGCGCTTCACGGATTTCACGAGGCCGGCCGATCGTGGTCAGCATCAGCACCCTCGGCGCAGGACCCAGCCGGCGCAGGACTTCGAGGCCGTCCATCCCGGGCAGGTACAGGTCGAGCAGCACGACGTCGGCCTCGACCGGCGACGCGAGCAGCTCCGGCCCGCTCGCGTACTGCGCGACGACGTCGACGTCCGGCCGCGCCGCCAGGATCAGGGCGATGCCCTCGCGCACGAGCGCGTGGTCGTCGACGACCTGGACCCGGATCATGCCGGGCACTCTACTGTCGGGCGCATGCGCCAGTCCTTCGTCACGACGGCCGCGGCCGCGGCGGTGTTCTTCGCCGGCGGCGCCTGGACCCCGCACCAGGGCTGGGTCGCGGCGCTGCTCAGCGCGGTGCAGCTGGTCCCGCTGCTGTGGTCGCGGCGCGCGCCCGCCGCCGTGCTGGTGGCCGTCACCCTGGCGACGGCCGGGCACCTGCTGCTCGACCAGCCGCGCAACACGATGTACGTCCCGGTGCTGCTCGCGCTCTACAGCACACCGCAGCGGTGGCTCGCGGCCGCGGCGGCCCTCGCCGTCGGTGCGGCCGTGTTCCCAGCCAAGGGGCCCTTCGACGGCACGTTCCTGGCCGTCACGATCTGCGCGGTCGCCTGGCTGCTCGGCGCCGAACGCCGTCGCGCGCTGGCCGACCGGGCCGAGCGCGCCGCCCGCCGGCTGCACGACACCCTCGCCCAGACCACGGCCGTCATGCTGGTGCAGGCCGAAACCCTGCGCGCGGTCGGCGACCTGACCGACGCCGACCGCGAGCGCCTCGACACCCTCCTGGCCGCCGGGCGCGGCGCGCTCACGCTGGTCCGCCGCACGCTCGACGACCTGCGTGCCGACGACGAGCGAGCGCCGGACCTCGCCGAGGTGCTGGCCCGGCTGCGCACCGCGGGCCTGGTCCTCGACCGCGACCCGGTGCTGCCCGCGCTGCCGCGTCCGCTGCGGGAGCTGGCCGAGCGGTTCGTCGCGGAGACGGCCGTGAACGCGTTGCGGCACAACGGCCCCGGCGTCCGGCTGCGGTTCGACGTCGAACCCGGCGAGCGGGTGAAGATCACCGCGCGCAACGCGCTCAAGGGAACGCCGCGCCCGGGCGGCGGCTACGGACTGGCCGGCCTGGCGGAGCAGGCCGCGGGCGGGTTGTCCTACGGCCCGCGCGACGGCGAGTGGGTCGTCAGCGTCGAGCTGCCAGCAGCTGCGACACGGTCACGAACCGGTAGCCGCGCTGCTTGAGCCGGTCGACGATCGGCCCGATCGCCTGCCGGGTCTGCCCTCGCGCGGCGTACATGGCGTGCAGCAGCACGATCGAGCCGGGCCGGACCTGGTCGACGGCGGCCTGCTCGACGCTCGCGGCGTCCGGCGTCCCGTCGGAATCGGGCTCGACGTCCCAGGTGATCGTGGTGCGGTCGTGCGACGCGAGGTAGTGCGGGAGGGCGAAGAGCTTCTTCCCGTTCGGCGGCCGGAAGTGGATCTCGCCGGGGTAGCCGGTGGCGCGGATGAGGGCGTCGGTGGCTTCGACCTCGTCGGCGACCCAGGCCGGGGTCACGCCGATCATCCGGTCGTGGCTGAAGCTGTGGTTCCCGATCTCGTGGCCGGCCGCCGCGATCGCGCGGGCGAGGTCCGGGTGCGCGGCGATGTCCCGGCCGATGAGGAAGAACGTGGCCGGCACCTGGCGGCGGCGCAGCGTGTCCAGGATGGCCTGGGTCCCGGCGGGGTCGGGCCCGTCGTCGAAGGTGAGGGCGACGATCTTCTCGTCCGTCTCGACCCGGTTCACCAGGGTTCCGAAGAACTGGAACGTCCGCGACTTCGACACCTCGAACAGCGTGAACGCGGCGCCCAGGACCACGACGAGCACGCTCGCCACGACGATCGTCCACTTCCGCGCGCGGCGGGATTTCAAGATCATGGCGCCACCCTGGCTTCGCCCGGAGAGCCGAGGAAGCCGCGAAGGTACTAGTACCTCCGCGGCTTCCGTAGGACGTCAGAGCGGGTTGAAGACACCCAGGGGAGCGGTGCAGAACGGGCCGCCCACGTACTCGGCCGCCGCCCCGGTGGGTGCGGGCTTCGACGCCAGCTGCTCCGCGTACACCTCGGCGTCGTCCAGGGACTTGTAGCCCAGCGCCTCCGCCTCGGCCAGCGAGTAGATCCGGCGCGTGTTGTCCGAGACGCCCCAGATCAGCCGGTACCCCGGCGACGGCGCCGACAGGCAGGCCTCGAACAGCCGGGCCCCGTCGTCCGGGGACAGCCACGTCGTCAGGCCGCGCGGGCCCAGCGGCAACGGCGTCTCGAAGCAGGAGCCGATCCGGATCACGATGACGTCCATGCCGAAGCGCGAGTGGTACAGGCTGCCCAGCGCCTCGATCGCCGCCTTGGAGACGCCGTAGTACGTGTCCGGGCGCGGGGACGAGTCCGCCGGCAGGTCCTCGTCGTTGCGGCGGAAGCCCACCGCGTGGTTGCTGGAAGCCAGGATCACCCGCGTGATGCCGGCCTGGCGCGCCGCCTCCAGGACCGTCTGCGTCCCGTTGATGTTGACGTCCAGGGTCGCTTCCCACGAGTTCTCGCGGCTGTGCCCGCCGAGGTGGATCAGCGCGTCCACGCCTTCGCACGCCGACGCCATCGCCGAAGCGTCGGTCACCGAAGCCGTCACGACCTCTTCGGAGGCGTCCGACGCCGTCTGCGGGGCCAGGTCGAGCAGGCGCAGCACGCGGCCGTCGCGCTTCAAGCGGGGCCGCATCAGGGTGCCGACGACCCCCGCCGACCCGGTGATGAGCACACGCTGGTCCGTCATGGATTTCCTCTCGGTAAGGGCGGCGGTCAGCGAATGCCGGCCCGGCGCAGCTGCTGCCCGAGCTCGGCGGTGGTTTCGGCGAGCAGCTCGCCGACGCGCTGCGCGTCGGCGTCGCTCACCTGGGAGATCGGCATCGAGCAGCTGATCGCGTCGGTGCCCGGGATCCGGTAGGGGATCACCGCGGCGACGCAGCGGACGCCCAGCGTGCCCTCCTCGACCTCGGCGGCGTACCCGCGCTCGCGCGTCGCGGCGCACTCGGCGTGCAGCGCTTCGAGCGTCGTGATGGTGTTCGGGGTCAGCGCGGTCAGCGACGCCGGCATCAGCGCCTCGATCTCGTCGTGCGTCAGCTCGGCCAGCAGCGCCTTGCCCAGCGCGGTCGCGTGCGTGGGCAGCGTGCGGCCGACGCGGGAGACGAGGTGCGTGGAGCGCTGCGACTCCCGCGTCTCGAGGTAGACGACCTCGGTGCCGTTGCGCCGCGCGAAGTGCGCGGTGAAGCCCGTCTTCTCGCGGATGCGCTCGAGCGCCTCGGTGGCGAACGGGACGACGGCGTCGCGGTCCAGGTACGCCGTGCCGCAGATCAGCGCGCGGACGCCGAGCCGGTAGCGGGCGGTGTTGGTGTCCGCCTCCAGCCAGCCGGCCTCCAGCAGCGTCCGCAGCAGGCCGTGCAGCGACGAGCGGGGGAAGCCCGTGCGCGCGTGCAGGTCCGAGAGCGACAGCCAGACGTCGTTCGCCGCGAACGTCTCGATGAGGTCGACGGCCCGGCGCGCGGACTTCACCCCCGACGACTCGGCGGGAGCACCCTCCGCCGTGTCCACCTTCTGCGGCATTTGTGCTCCTCCGTCCGGCCGTTGACTTGTGACTCCGGCCATATTAGCGTCCCGAACAACGTTCTTATGGATGAACATAATCACTATAACAGACTCCGTTCATAGATGTGAACAGTGAAACCACATCGACGTGGACGCGGAAGGGAGCCTGCGGTGCACGCACTCGACTGGACGATGGTCTGCGCGTACTTCGCGCTGATGATCGTGATCGGCTGGTGGTCGCACAAACGGGTCAGCGACGTGAAGGACTTCTTCACGGCCGGCGGCAAGATGCCGTGGTGGCTGGCCGGCATCTCGCACCACATGTCCGGCTACAGCGCCGTGCTGTTCGTCGCGTACGCGGGCGTCGCGTACACCAGCGGCGTCACCGTGTACTTCTGGGGCTTCGCCAGCATCGGCATCGGCGTGGGCATCGGCAGCTGGCTGTTCGCCGCCCGCTGGAACCGGTTGCGCTCGAAGCTGGGCGTCGCCTCGCCGCTGGAGTACCTGGCCAAGCGGTACAACGTGCCGACGCAGCAGGCGCTCGCCTGGAGCGGCAGCCTGCTGAAGATCTTCGACATCGCCGCCAAGTGGTTCGCCGTCGCGACGCTGCTGCACGTCTTCGCCGGCCTCGACTACAACCTCGGCATCCTCATCACCGGCGCGGTCACCCTCGTCTACTGCACCATCGGCGGGCTGTGGGCCGACGCGCTCACCGACTTCGGCCAGTTCGTCATCCAGGGCATCGCCGCGATCGTGATGATCGTGGTCGTACTGGGCAAGCTCGGCGGGATCTCCGCGCTCTGGACGATGTGGGACAAGCTGCCCGAAAACCACATCAACCCGGTGACGTCGAAGTACACCACCATCTTCCTGCTCGTCTACGTGCTGGTGAAGACGCTGGAGTACAACGGAGGCATGTGGAACCTGGCGCAGCGCTACATGGCGGCGCCGAACACCCACGAAGCCAAGCGCGGCGCGCGCCTTTCGTCCGCGCTGTACCTCTTGTGGCCGCTGGTGCTGATGTTCCCGATGTTCGCGGCACCGCTGCTCATCCCGGGCATCAAGGACCCGACGCAGTCCTACGCGATCATGACGACGACGTTCCTGCCGCCGGGCCTGGTCGGCCTGGTGCTGGCCGGCATCTTCTCGCACACCATGGCGATGGTCTCCTCCGACGCCAACGCGATCTCCGCGGTGATCACCCGGGACATGATCCCGGCGATGGTCCGCCGCACGCGGCAGTGGACCGACGTCCAGGGCCTCAAGGCCGCGCGGATCACCACCGTCGTGTTCGTCGCGCTCACCATGCTGGTGGCCACGCAGGCGCAGAACCTCGGCGGCGTGCTGCAGATCGTCGTCAACTGGGTCGCCGCGCTGATGGGCCCGATCTCCATCCCGCTGCTGCTGGGCATGCTGCCGTGGTTCCGCAAGTGCGGCCCGCGCGCGGCGCTGGTGTCCTGGGCGGGCGGCCTGATCGCCTACGCGCTCTGCTACTACGTCTTCAACGCGAACCAGACCGTGCTGATCGCCACGCCGATCCTGGTTTCGCTGGCCCTGTACGTCGGTCTCGGCCTGCTCGCGCCCGAGCGCAGTGCGGTCGCCGATGAGATCGTCGACACCGTGAACGTCGACGACGACGTCGACCGCACGAAGGAAGGCACGACCGTGCCCGCTTGACCGAAGCCGGTCCACCCCCGGCCGCACCCGACCAACGGAGAGCAGAAAACAGATGGCACAGACCGAGATCGCGCTGGACGGCCTGCTGGCCTTCCCCCTCACCCCGTTCACCGAGGACCTCGAGGTCAACCTCGACGCGCTCGCGGAGAACGTGGAGAGCCACATCGCGGCGGGCGCCGGCGCCCTGTTCGTCGCGTGCGGCACGGGTGAATTCAGCTCCCTGTCGCCGGCCGAGCACGCCGCTGTGCTCGCGAAGACCCGTGAGGTCACCGCGGGCCGGGTTCCGGTCTGGGTGGGTGCGGGCGGGGGTGCCGCCTCGGCGCGGGCGGGCATCGCCCTCGCCGAGGCCGGGGGTGCCGACGGCGTCCTGCTGCTGCCGCCGTACCTGGTCACCGGGCCGCCCAGCGGCCTGGTCGACTTCGTCCGGTACGCCGTCGGCGACTCGTCGGTGCCGGTGATCGTCTACCACCGCGGCACCGGGGTGTACACGGCGCAGACGGCGGCGGCGCTGCTCGACATTCCCTCGATCGTGGGGCTCAAGGACGGCTACGGCGACGTCGAGGTGATGACCCGGATCGTCACCACGATCCGGGCGCTGGACACCGAGCGGGCGCGGAAGTTCCTGTTCTTCAACGGGTTGCCGACCGCGGAGGTCTCGGCCAAGGCGTACGCCTCGATCGGCGTCGCCCGCTACTCCTCGGCGGTGCACTGCTTCGCGCCGGAGATCGCGCACCGCTTCCACCGCGCGCTCGGCGAGGGCGACACCCGCGTGCTGGACGCGCTGCTGACCGGCTTCTACCTGCCGCTGGTGGCGCTGCGGGACGAGACGCCGGGCTTCGCCGTGTCCCTGGTGAAGGCCGCCGCGCGGTTGCGCGGCGACAAGGTCGGCCCGGTCCGGCCGCCGCTGGTCGAGCCGACGCCGGAGCAGGTCCACCGGCTCGAGAAGATCGTGGAGGACGGCTTCGTCACGCTGAAGGCGCTGGGCTGATGAAGATCCTCGATGTGGTGCTGACGCCGGTCGCGTTCGCCGACCCGCCGCTGCTCAACGTGATGGGCGTGCACGAGCCGTTCGCGCTGCGCAGCGTCGTGCAGGTGAAGTGCGAGGACGGGATCGTCGGGCTCGGCGAGTCCTACGGCGATTCCGCGTTCCTCGGCGAGGTCCGCAAGGTGCTGCCGCAGCTGCGCGGCCACGACGTCTTCGACCTGCCCGGGCTGCAGCGGCTGGTCGCGCGGGCGTTGTCGGACACGGTTCTGACCGACGCGCACGGGCTGATCGGCGGGTTCTCCATCCGCAAGACCATCGCCAGCGTCTATTCGCTGTTCGAGGTCGCGTGCCTGGACGCGCAGGGCCAGTACCTCGGGCGCCCGATCACCGACCTGCTCGGCGGCAAGGCGCGTGACGCCGTCGAGTTCTCGGCGTACCTGTTCTACAAGTACGGCAAGCACGTCGACGGCCGCGAGGACTCCTGGGGCGAGATCACCACGCCGGAAACCCTGGTGGGGTCGGCGAAACGGATGATCGACGAGTACGGCTTCCGCTCGATCAAGCTCAAGGGCGGCGTCTTCGAACCGGGCCAGGAGGTCGACGGGATCCGCGCGCTGGCCGAGGCGTTCCCCGGCCACCCGCTGCGGATCGACCCGAACGGCGCGTGGACTCCTGAGACCGGCATCCGGGTCGCCGGTGAGCTCGACGGCGTCCTCGAGTACCTCGAAGACCCGACGCCGGGCATCGAGGGCATGGCGCAGGTGGCAACCGAGGCGTCGATGCCGCTGGCCACCAACATGTGCGTGGTCAACTTCGGCGACATCGACCCGGGCTTCCGGGCGCGCGCGATCGGCGTCCTGCTGTCGGACCACCACTTCTGGGGCGGCCTGCGGGCGACGCAGTCGCTGTCGACGACGTGCGAGAGCTTCGGCGTCGGCCTGTCGATGCACTCCAACAGCCACCTCGGGATCAGCCTGGCCGCGATGGTGCAGGTCGCCGCGGCGACCCCGCACCTGACCTACGCGTGCGACACGCACTGGCCGTGGAAGGTCGAGGACGTCATCGAACCGGGCGCGCTTTCCTTCCGGGACGGCGCCGTCGCGGTACCGGCGGCCCCGGGCCTCGGCGTACGACTGGACGAGGACGCGCTGGCCCGCCTGCACGAGAACTACGTCCGATGTGGACTGACCAAACGGGACGACGTGACCTACATGCGCAAGTATGTGCCGGGGTTCGAGCCGAACACGGCGAGGTGGTGACCCGGTGAAGGTGACGGGATACGCCTACCCCTGGGACGTCCTGGAGTCCGGGTTCGCCGCGCGCGTCCGGGATCTGGGCGTCGACGAGGTGGCCGTGGCGCTGTCGTACCACAGCGCCCGCGCGGCGACGCCGTGGTCGGCTTCGCGGACTTCGGTCGTCGCTCGGCACGCGGCGTTCTACCGCCCGGTTTCCGAAGGGTGGGGTGCGCTGCGTCCGTCCACTCCGGACTGGGTTTCGCCGGAGGACTCCGGCGGTGACGCGGTCCGGCTGCTCAACGAGGCCGGGATACCGGCGGCCGCGTGGATCGTGCTGACCCACAACTCCCAGCTCGGCTACGAGCACCCGGACGTCGTGGTGCGCAACTGCTTCGGCGAGCCGTACCCGTGGGCGCTGTGCCCGTCGCAGCCCGCGGTGCGCGAGTACGCGGCGACGCTGACCGCGCAGGCCGTCGCCGGGCTGGAGCTGTCGTCGGTGATCCTCGAGGCGTGCGGCCCGCTCGGCGCGGTGCACCAGCACCAGCACGAGAAGACCGACGGCGTCTGGGCGCCCGCGGTGGCCCGGCTGCTGTCGATCTGCTGCTGCGACGCGTGCGCCGCGTCATGGGACGTCGACGCGGACACCGTCCGGGCCCAGCTCGTCGAGGAGGTCCGGCGGCTGATCGCGACCGGCGACCTGGGGGTGACGGCCGACGGACTGCCGCCGTCGTTGACCTCGATGCTGCTGCGGGTCCGGCAGGAAGCCACCGACGCCTTGCGGGCCGCGGTGCTGGCGGTGCTGCCTTCGGGGGTGCGGATCGTGTTGCACGGCGCGCTCGACCCGTGGGTCACCGGCGCACTGCCGGGGCTGACGCCGTCCGCTGCGGACGACGTCGACGCGGTCGTATTGTTCGGCTGGGCGCCCGCCACGGGTGCCGAGGCCGTCGCGGCGGCCCGGGAGGCACTGCCCGAGCGGGTCGCGATCGGCAGTTACATCACCGCGGTCGCCGCCGCCCGGGTGCCGGACATCGCCGCGTACGCCGGCGAGCTGGCCAAGGCGGGCGCCGCGGAGCTGCACCTGTACCACCTCGGACTGGCCGGTCCGGGTCGCTGGGGCGACCTGGCCACGGCCACCGCCGCCGCCCATGAGAACTGAGGAGCTGTACCCCAAATGAGCCAGGCCACCGAAGCCGCCACGCTCGAGAAGATCCTGGCGGCCGCCGCCGAAGCCGCCCGTCCCGCCGCCGAGGCCACCCCGGCCGAGCGCGCCCGCTGGCTGGTCGCGGCCGCCGACGCACTGGACGCCGCCGCGGACGACCTCGTCCCGCTGGCCCACGCCGAAACGCACCTGCCGGCCACCCCGCGGCTGGCGGGCGAGCTGAAGCGCACGACGTTCCAGCTGCGCCTGTTCGGCGAGGTGCTCACCGACGGCGAGTTCCTCGGCGCGACCGTCGACCACGCCGACCCGGACTGGCCGATGGGCCCCCGCCCGGACATCCGCCGCGTGAAGACCGCCATCGGCCCGGTGCTGGTGTTCGCCGCGAGCAACTTCCCGTTCGCGTTCAGCGTCGCCGGCGGCGACACGGCGTCCGCGCTCGCCGCGGGCTGCCCGGTGATCCTCAAGGCGCACCCCGGGCACCCGGAGCTGTCCGCGCTGACCGGCCGCATCGTGCGCGAAGCCCTGATCGGCGCCGGCGCGCCGGACGGCATCTTCGACGTGATCTTCGGGCAGGACGAAGGTGTCACGGCGCTGAAGGACCCGCGCATCGCGGCGGCGTCGTTCACCGGCTCCATCCCGGGCGGCCGGGCGTTGTTCGACATCGCGAACGCTCGGCCGCGGCCGATCCCGTTCTACGGCGAGCTCGGCAGCGTCAACCCGGTCGTGGTGACCGAAGCCGCGATCGCCGCGCGCGGGGAAGCCGTCGCCAAGGGGTACGCCGGGTCGTTCACCCTGGGCGCCGGGCAGTTCTGCACCAAGCCGGGCCTGCTGTTCCTGCCCGAGGACCACGGCTTGACCTCGACGTTGAAGGACGCGCTGGCGGGCGCCGCGGCCCAGCCGATGCTCAACGACCGCATCGCTTCGGGGTATGCGTCGAAGCTTGCGGCGCTGCAGGAGGTGCCGGGCGTCGAGGTGGTGTCTTCGTCGGCGGCGTTCGCCCCGACGCTCCTGGCGACCACCGGCAAGCAGTTCCTCGAGGGCGGCGACACCGTGCACGAGGAGTGCTTCGGCCCGGCGTCGCTGATCGTCACCTACGCCGACCAGGCCGAGCTGCTGCGCCTGCTCGACGTGATCGAACCGGGGCTCACCGCCACGATCCACGGCGAGGAGTCCGACGCGGACTGGCTCCGGCCGGTGCTGCCCCCACTGGCCCGCATCGCCGGCCGCCTGCTGTGGAACGACTGGCCCACCGGCGTGACGGTGAGCTGGGCCCAGCACCACGGCGGCCCGTACCCGGCGACGACCGCCCCGACGACGACGTCCGTCGGCACCGCGGCGATCGAGCGCTTCCTGCGCCCGATCGCCTGGCAGGGCTTCCCGGACGCGCTGCTCCCCGAACCCTTGCAGGAGGCCAACCCCTGGCAACTGCCCCGCCGCACCGACGGCTCCCGCTGACTCGCACTTTCACGTGAAAGTGCCAACCTGGGCCCCGCACTTTCACGTGAAAGTGCGGGGTGATGCTCCACCACGCCGCCGCACAACTGAATCCCCTTCCCCGCAAGCCAAGGCTGTCTTGATCCTGGGAGTCGTCGTCATGCCCGTGAACCGGAGAAATGCCCTGCGCGGTGGTGCCCTGGCGGCCGCTTCCACCGTGCTCCTCGCCCGTCCGGCGTTCGCCGCCGGCGCTGGGCCCGTGGGCGGCGCCGCGAGTGGGGTGCCCGCCGCGACGGCGCCGATCGTTGCTGCCTACCGGCAGCTGCAGACCGGGATCAACCGGCCGTCGCCGGAACGGACCGAGGCGCTCGCGAACTTAAGCCGCGTGGCTAAGGCGTACCACTCGAGCCTGTCCGTCGCCGGCGGTGGCGCTCCACTGTGGACGGACCTGCCGCTCGGGCCGGGCAGTGACTACACTACGTCGATGTACGCCCGGCTGCGCGCGATCGCCGTCGACTGGGGTACCCCGGGCGGTGCGCTGGCCGGCGATCCGGCGGTGCTCGAGCGGATCAAGGCGGCGCTCGAGCTGATCTACACCAGCCAGTACAACGAAAACGTCGGCGAGATCGGCAACTGGTACACCTACGAGATCGGCATCCCGTACTACCTGCTGCACACGCTTTCGGTGGTCGCCGACCAGCTGACCGCGGACCAGCTCGCCCGCTACCTCAAGCCGGTCAAGCGGTTCGTCGGCGATCCGAACCGGCGCGCGAACAACGCGGCCGTCGTCGAAACCGGGGCCAACCGGGCGGACAAGGCGCTGATCTCGATCGTGTCCGGCGCGCTGCTCGGCGACGCCGCGTGGATCAAGACCGGCCTCGACGCGCTCACCGACGTCGCCGGCGGGGGCGCGGCGAGCGTCGTGGCGAAGCTGGACCGCGCGGCCGGCGACGGCTTCCACGTCGACGGCTCGTTCCTCCAGCACGACACCATCCCGTACCCCGGGCACTACGGCATCGTGCTGCTCACCGCGCTCGCCGGCGCCATCCACGTCACGCAGGGCACCGAGTACGCGCTCCCGCAGCCGCTCAAGGACAAGATCTACGCCTTGGTCGCGGACAGCTTCGCGCCGTTCGTCTACGCGGGCGCGCTGATGGAGCCGGTGCGCGGGCGGATGCTGTCGCGGCAGGGGGAGACCGGGCACGACATCGGCCACCAGCTCACCGTCGCGACCCTCGTGCTGGCGCGGACGGCTTCGGGCAAGACCAAGACCGACCTCAACGCGCTGGCCGCGAAGTGGATCAAGGAAGGCGCGTACGCGCCGTTCCTGAGGATCCCGGACCCCGAACGGTTCGCGCCCGGCCCGGACCTGGTGGCGACGCCGGGCATCGAGTTCGCGCAGGACATGCTCGCCTCGGGCGCGCGCCCGGCGCGGGTCACCGCCACGCACCGGAACTTCGGCCAGCAGGACCGCCTGGTCCACGTCACCGAGGACTGGTCGGCCTCCCTCGGCGTCAGCTCGACGCGAATCTCGCGCTACGAAGCCATCAACGGCCAGAACCTCAAGGGCTACCACGTCGGCGACGGCGTGCTCTACACGTTCCTCCCGAACGCCAAGGGCCACTACACCGACGCCTACTGGCCGACCGTCGACCCGCTGCTGCTGCCCGGCACGACGGAAAACGACGGGCCGCCCGACCCGGCGTTCGGCGGCGTGCCGGTCGGGCCGAACCCGCACACCGGCGGCGTCCGCTGGGACGCGCGCAGCGGCGCCTACGCGCTCGACTTCAAGTCCTGGGACGGCTCGCTGGTCGCGAAGAAGTCGTGGTTCTTCACCCCGGCCGGGATCCTGTGCCTCGGCGCCGGGATCACGAGCACGTCCGGCCACGCGGTGCGCACGACGATCGAGAACCGCAACCTCGGCGAGGGCGGGGGCGGGGCGCTGCTCGCGGACGGCCGGCGGGTGGCCACCGACCCCGGCAAGGCGTCCGCGCTGCGCAAGCCGCGCTGGGTGCACCTGGAGGACGTCGGCGGGTACGTGGTCCTGGACGGCGCTTCGGTGACGGCGCTGCGCGAGGATCGGACCGGCGCGTGGCGCGACATCGACACCGGCGCCAACACCAAGGGCACCACCACGCCGAACACGCGCCGGTACCAGAAGCTGATCCTGGAGCACGGCGTGCAGCCGACGGGCGCGACGTACGCGTACGCGGTGCTGCCGGGCGCGTCGATGCTCGGCACCCTGGCGGCGTCCTGGGCGTGGCGCGTGCGGTCCAACACCGCGACGGTCCAGGCCGTCCAGACCGGGGACGTGCTGCTGGCGAACTTCTTCGCGGCCGGTTCGGTCGACGGCGTCAGCGCCTCCGGGCCCGCGTCGGTCGCGGTCGGGCGGCATCAGCTGGCGGTGTCGGACCCGACGCAGACACAGGAGAGCGTGACGGTGACCGTGCACGGCAAGCCCGTTGCGGTGCCGCTCAAGGGCACGTTCGGCGCGACGCGGGTCGTGCGGTGGTAGGGCCCCGGTTACGCTGCGAACCATGACCGGTGCCGAACACGTCGACGTCCTGATCGTGGGGGCCGGGCTGTCCGGCATCGGCGCGGCCTGCCGGCTCCAGGAACGGCTGCCGGGCAAGACGTACGCGGTGCTCGAAGCGCGCGACACCATCGGCGGCACCTGGGACCTGTTCCGCTACCCCGGCATCCGGTCGGATTCGGACATGTTCACCCTCGGCTACCCGTTCCGCCCGTGGAAGGACCCCCAGGCGATCGCGGACGGGCCGTCGATCCTCGCGTACATCCGCGAGACGGCGGCCGCGCACGGGATCGTCGACCGGATCCGCTTCGGGCACCGGGTGGTGCGGGCGTCGTGGTCGTCTTCGTCGGCGCGGTGGACGGTCTCGACGGCACACGGCGCGACGTTCACGTGCCGGTTCCTGTACCTGTGCAGTGGTTACTACTCCTACGAGTCCGGGCACGTCGTCGACTTCCCGGGCCGCGCGGACTTCGCGGGCGAGATCGTCCACCCGCAGCACTGGCCTTCGTCGCTGGACTACACGGACAAGCGGGTCGTCGTGATCGGCAGCGGCGCGACGGCGGTGACGCTCGTCCCGGCGATGGCCTCTCGCGCTTCGAGCGTGACGATGCTGCAGCGCTCGCCGTCGTACATCGTGGCGCGCCCGGGCCGCGACGCGCTCGCCGACCGGATCCGCGCGCTGCTGCCGGAGAAGCTCGCGCACCGGGTGGTCCGCGGCAAGAACGTGGTCATGGGAACGCTGTTCTTCCAGCTGATGCGCCGCCTCCCGGGCCGGGCCGCGCGGGCGCTGCGCGACCGCGTGGCGGCGCAGCTGCCGGCGTCGATCCCGGTGGACCCGCACTTCGTGCCGTCGTACGACCCGTGGGACCAGCGCCTGTGCCTGGTCCCGGACGCGGACCTGTTCAAGGCGCTGCGGTCGGGCAAGGCCGACATCGTGACGGACGGGATCTCGCGCTTCACCGAAACCGGAGTGGAACTGGCTTCGGGACGTACGGTGCCGGCGGACATCATCGTCACGGCGACCGGCCTTCGCCTGGTGGCCTTCGGCGGGATTTCACTCGACGTCGACGGCCGCGCGATCGAGCCGGGGGAGCAGCGGGCGTACAAGGGCATGATGTTCGGCGGCGTCCCGAACCTGGCGTGGTGCGTGGGCTACACGAACAACTCGTGGACGCTGCGGGCGGATCTGGCGTCCCAGTACGTCTGCCGGCTGCTGGCGCACCTGGATCGCCACGGGTACGCGTTCTGCGTGCCCGACCCGGCGTCGGCGGAGTCGGCCGGTGAGCCGCGGCCAATCGTGGACCTGCAGTCCGGGTACATCAAAAGGGCCGCTTCCGGCCTGCCGAAGCAGGGCGGGAAGCGGCCCTGGATGATGCGCCAGAACTACCTGCTGGATCTGGCGGACATGCGCTTCACCCGGCTCGACGACGGCGTGCTGCGGTTCGGGTCCCGCACGCCGGCGAGCGCGGTTCAGCCCTGACGCGCCTTCGAGCGCGGGTTGTCCTTGTTGATCACGAACACCCGGTTGCCGCGGCGGATGACCTGCGCGCCCTGCTGGCGGGCCAGCGAGCGGATCGAGCTGCGGACCTTCATGGTGGACCGTCCTTCCCGTGGGAACCGTCCCACACCCTCCTCAACATCACGCCATTCGGTTTGATTCCGCGACTCAGCTGGTCTCGCGAGCCACCCATCCCTGCAGGTCGTCGCCGCGGATGGCGGCGGCCATCAGCTCGGGGAACTGGTCCGGGGTGCACGCGAACGCCGGGACGCCCAGCTCGGCCAGCGCCGCCGCGTTCTCGTGGTCGTAGGAAGGCGCACCCGAATCGGACAGCGCCAGCAGCGTGACCACCTGGACCCCCGCGCCCACCAGCTCGCCGACGCGGTGCAGCAGCTCGTCGGCGTCACCGCCCTCGTACAGGTCGCTGATCAGCACCAGCAGCGTGCGCTCCGGGCGCTCGACCAGGCCCTCGCAGTAGGCGATCGCCCGGTTGATGTCGGTGCCGCCGCCCAGCTGGGTGCCGAACAGGACGTCGACCGGGTCGGTCAGGTGCTCGGTCAGGTCCGCCACCTCCGTGTCGAACGCGACGAACGACGTCCGCAGCGCCCGCATCGAGGCCAGCACCGCGCCGAACAGCCCGGAGTAGACGACCGACTCCGCCATCGAGCCCGACTGGTCGACGGCCAGGATCACGTCCCGCTGCACCGCCTGCTGCCGCCGCCCGAAGCCGATCAGGCGCTCCGGCACGATCGTGCGCAGCTCGGGGGAGTAGTGCTTGAGGTTCGCGTGGATCGTGCGCGCCCAGTCGACGTCGCCCGGGCGGGGCCGGTGGGTGCGCGACGCCTTGTCCAGCGCGCCCTTGATCGCGGCGCGGGTGCGCTCGGCGAGGCGCTCCTCCAGCTCGTGGACCACCTTGCGGACGACCTCCCGCGCGGTCTCCTTCGTCTCCTCGGGCAGCACGCCGTTGAGCGAGAGCAGCGTGCCGACCAGGTGCACGTCGGGTTCGACCGCCGACAGCAGCTCCTTCTCCAGCAGCATCCGGGTCAGCCCGAGCCGGTCGACGGCGTCGCGCTGCATCACCTGCACCACCGTGCTGGGGAAGTAGCGGCGGATGTCACCCAGCCAGCGCGCGACCCGGGGCGCCGACGCACCCAGGTTCGCCCCGCGCGGGCCACCCGCGGCCTCCTCGTCCGGCTTGTCGTAGAGCGCGGCCAGCACCTGGTCGACCCCACTGTCCTCATCGGACAGTTCCGTGTCGGCCAGCCCCGAGCCGGGCCCGGCGCCGTCGCCGCCCAGCACCAGCCGCCAGCGCCGCAGCCGGTCGTCGGTCTCCGCGGTCATGCCCCCACCCCCAGCAGTGTGGCCAGGACGGGCAGCACGCGCTCCGCCCGGTCCTCGTCCAGTTCGTCGGCCACCGGGGCGAGCCGGGCGGGGCCGGTCAGGCCGGCCGCCCGGTGCCCGATCGCCCGTTTCTCGGGCCCGCTGAACGCGCCGAACGTCCGGCGCAGCAACGGAAGCACCTCGGTGAAGACCTCCGGCGGGATCCCCGCGAGCCAGGCGTCGATCACCCGCAGCAGGCCTTCGTCGTGCACCAGCAGCAGCGCGCCGCCGTCGAAGAAGCCCTCGACGTACGCCGCTCCCGCCGACGGCGTGATGCCCGGCGTCAGCGCCCGGCCGAGCCGCAGCTCGATGTCGAGCGCGTCGAGGAGGCCGCTGTCGTGCAGGATCCGGGTGAGCCGCCCGGCCAGCAGCGGCGGCAGCGACGGGCGTTCCGCGAGCCGGGCCAGCGCCGCCAGCCAGCGTTCCTTGGCGGCGTCATCCAGCAGCGAGGTGGCGTCGTGCACGCCGTCGACCAGCGCGGCCAGCCGGGCCGCGGCGTCGTCGTCGATGCCGTGGGCGGCCGGGGGCAGCCCGGCGCAGATCCGGTCGAGCATGCGGTCGGCGACCGCCCGCAGGGCACCGGTGTCGGTGCCGCGCACGTTCCCGTAGCGGGTCGCCCTGGCCAGCGCCGGCAGCGCCGACATCAGCCGCGCGACGTCCGCGTCGGCCGCCGCACGGGCGTCGAGCGCCGCGAGCGCTTCGGGCAGCGCCTCCGGCAGGTCGGCGAGCAAGCAGTTCTCGACGGCCGTGGTGACCTCGTCCAGCGGTGGCGTGCCCTCGACGGTGCCGCGCACCGCGGCCGTGGCCGCCGAGGGCACGGTCGTGCCGTAGACCGCCGCCGCGACCAGGTCGACCTCGAACGACGGTTCCCAGGCCAGCGCCCAGGTTTCCCGGAACGTGCCCTTGTTCCGCCGCGCCGACGCCTCCCGGCTGCCCCACTCGATGCCGAGGATCCGCAGCCGGTGCAGCAGCTTCGAGCGGTCGAGCCCGCCGGGTGTGCGCAGGTCGAGGTCGAGCTCCTTGACGACCGGATCCTTCTTGAGCCGCAGGCGTTTCGCCGTCGCGGTCAGGTCCGCGGCCAGCGGCGGCTGCGGCACCCGGTCGGGGACCTCGCCGAGCCGTTCGCCGACCACCAGCCGCCGGGTGACCAGCTCGACCTGCACCTCGTCGCCACCGCACAGCACGGACCGGGTGGCTTCGGTGACCTCGGCGAGCCCGGCCGACGACCGCCCGCGCAGCGTCGCCAGCGCTTCGGCCAGCCGGACGGCTTCGATGACGTGCGCGGTCGAGACGGGCAGGTCCTCTTCCCGCAGCACCCCGGCGACGCCGGTCAGCCAGCGCGCGGTGACGTCTTCGGCCGTCGTGAACAGGTGGTGGTACCAGCCCGGCGACCGCACCCCGGCGCCGTACCCGCTGGCGGTGGCCAGCCTGCCGTGCGTCCACGGCACCCAGGTGCACGCGACCTTGCGCTTCGGGAGTCCTTTGAGGACGGCCTGGTCGTGCGACGCCGGCGGCAGCGGGTCGGCCAGCGCGGGTACGTGCCAGGCCCCGCAGACGACCGCAATGTTTTCGAAGCCGTCCTTGCGGGTGCGGCGCAGCACCGAGCGCATGTACGCCTCACGCCGGGCTTCGCTGCCCTGCGGGGGTTCTTCGTCTTCGCGCACCGCGGTCATCGCGTCGGCGATCACGTCGAACGGGTTTTCGCTGTCCCGCCGGGACTCGACGACGTCGTCCCACCAGCGTTCCGGGTCGTCGTAGCCGCCCGCCGAAGCCAGCAGCGCCAGCGGGTCGACCGGTGGGCCGGCGAGCTCGTCGGGACCCGCGGCGAACGTGTTCGCGGCCGGCAGGTCGCAGAACCGCACCGGGATCCCGGCTTCGCGGGCGTAGGTGAGCGCCTGCCATTCCGGGCTGAAGACGGCGAACGGCCAGAACGCGGCCCGCGAGACGTCGTCGGTCGCGTAGGCCAGCAGCGCGACCGGCGGCGCCATCGCCGGGTCTTCGGTCAGCTCGACCAGGACGTCGGCTTCGGGCGGGCCCTCGATCAGCACGACGTCGGGCTCGAGTTCGGCGAGCCGCGCCGCCACGGCCCTGGCGGATCCCGGGCCGTGGTGGCGGATGCCGAGCAGGTGGGTCGCCGTCACGAAATCTCCTGGCCGGCCCGGTAGAAGTCGGCCCAGCCGTCGCGCTCGCGGACCACCGTCTCCAGGTATTCGATCCAGATCGCGCGGTCGGCGACCGGGTCCTTGACCACGGCGCCGTGGATGCCGGCCGCGACGTCGTGCGGGCGCAGCACGCCGTCGCCGAAGTGCGCCGCCAGTGCGAGCCCGCCGGTGAGCACGCTGATCGCCTCCGCGGTGGAGAGCGTGCCGGACGGCGACTTCACCGCCGTGCGGCCGTCTTCGGTGCGGCCCGAGCGCAGCTCGCGGAACACCGTGACCACCCGGCGGATCTCGGCGAGCTCGGCGGCCTCGGTGGGCAGCTGCAGCGACTTGCCCAGCTCGGCGACCCGCCTGCTGACGATCTCGACCTCCGCGTCGGCGCTGTCCGGCAGCGGCAGCACGACCGTGTTGAACCGCCGCCGCAGCGCGCTCGACAGCTCGTTGACGCCCTTGTCGCGGTTGTTGGCCGTCGCGATCAGGTTGAAGCCCGGCCGCGCCTGCACCTCGGTGCCCAGCTCCGGGATCGGCAGTGTCTTCTCGGACAGGATCGTGATCAGCGAGTCCTGGACGTCGGCCGGGATGCGGGTCAGCTCCTCCAGCCGGGCCAGCTTCCCGTCGCGCATCGCGTGCAGCAGCGGGCTCTCGACGAGCGCGGCGGGGCTCGGGCCCTCGGCGATCAGGCGGGCGTAGTTCCAGCCGTAGCGGATCGACTCCTCGGACGTGCCCGCGGTGCCCTGCACCAGCAGCGTCGAGTCGCCGCTGATCGCGGCCGAGAGGTGCTCGGACACCCACGTCTTCGCCGTGCCCGGCACGCCGAGCAGCAGCAGCGCGCGGTCGGTGGCCAGCGTGGCGACGGCGACCTCGATCAGCCGGCGGGGGCCGACGTACTTCGGCGTGAGCACGGTGCCGTCCGGCAGGGTGCCGCCGAGCAGGTATTCGACGACGGCCCAGGGGGACAGGTGCCAGTTCGGCGGCTTCGCCCGGTCGTCGGCGGCGGCCAGCGCGGCCAGCTCGGCGGCGTGGTCCTGTTCGGCGTGCGGCCGGAGGACGGTGGCGGGGGCGGTCATGCGAGCTCCTCGTACATTTCGCGGCGGAAGTTCAGCGTTTCGGTGAGCGCCCGGCGCCACGGCCCGGCGTCCATGGTCAGGCGGGTGGTGGCCAGCGGGTGGCGCAGGCACTGCGGCGGGACCGCGCGGGCGATCACGACGGCGGCGTGCGAAACCAGGCGGTGGTCGTCCTGGCGGGCGATCCAGTCGAGCAGGGCCGTGCCGAGCTCCTTGGTCCACGGCCGGGGCAGTTCGTGCACCAGCCGCGCGAACGATTCGACGGGCAGCCGGCTCACCAGGTGCCCGATCGTGGCGGCCTGGCTCGCCGGGCTCAGCACGCCGAGCAGCGGCGGGGTGGTGCGCCCGCCGGGATCGGCGCCGATCAGCGCCTTCGCCCAGGTCTCGTCGCCTTGGCGGACAGCGGCGGTGGCCCAGGAGTCGCGCAGCACGGCGGCCGGGCACCCCTCGACGGTCATCCGCACCACCTCGGCGGGCGGCCCGAACTCGGTCCAGAAGGCCAGGGGAGCGGCCGCGACGAGGGTGCGCAGCCGGACGGTGCCGTCACCGCGTTCGCCTTGCGGCAGCACGATTTCCAGGACCCGGTTGCGGCTGCGGACCAGCGGGCGCAGCCGTTCGGCCATGCTTTCGCCGTACCGGGTGCCGGGCAGCCGCCCGAGCAGCTCGGCGGCCCGTTCCCGGACGGCGGCCGCCCGGTCGGTCAGCGCGGCTTCGAGGAAGGCCTCGTCCTCGGGCCGCACGTGCGGGGCGAGCACGCTGAGGAAGTCCGAGCGGACGTCGGCCGGTTCGGACTTCCAGGACGTCGTGAGGGCTTCGCGGGCTTCATCGGGTGCTTCGGCCAGCTTGGCGGCCAGCCAGCGGCGCCGCTGGGCGAGGCTGCCGTACTGCCAGATGTCCGGCGAACCACCGGATTCCGCGGGGGCGCCGAGGAAGGACCAGTCCGGGTTCCGCTGCCCGAGCCAGGCCCCGACGGGCCCGGCGACCGCGACGAGCGGCCCGCGCAGGGCGGCTTTCGTCCGCGCGGCTTCGGCGAGTAGGGGAAGGGTCTCGGGCGGGACGCGGTAGCGGGTGCCGGCGACGATGCCGAGCCACTCGAGCAGCAGATCGGGATGACTGGCGGCGAGCAGCCGGGCTAGCCGTTCCCGGGCGAGCGGCGGTACGAAGGCGCGCTCGTCCTCTGTGGCAACGGGCAGTGGCCGCACGTCGTGCAGCGCCTGCCGCCCGGCCCGCCGGAAGGTGGTGAGCACCGCCGCGGCGGCGAGGAGCTGCTCGGCGGGGTCGGCGCGGTCTTCGGCGAGCGGCCGGACGGCGGGCGGGAGGTGGGCGAGGTCGAGGGTGCGGCGGCGGGTGCCGAGGAGGGCGGTGCCGACGAGGTCTTCCCAGGCCTTCACGGGTGCACCTCCGGTGCTCGAAGTTCTTTCAGGGCAAGGTTCACAGGCGCACCGCCCGGTTTTCGTGCCAGCACGTCAAGGGGCGGAAGCCGGCTGGGCTCCACTCGCCCGCCACCGTCAGGGGGCGGCCCGCCGACATCGCCAGCAGGGGCCACGGGAACGCGTACGGCACCAGCGGTAGTGCTGTTCCGTCCTTTTCGGACAGACACCAGCCGCCCGCGTGTTCGGCTGGGGTGACTGCCGAGAGCAGGATCGGCCAGCGTTCCAGCCACGGGTCGGCGGCCATGGCCTCCGCGTACGCCGCCAGCGCCTCCGGGATGGAGCCGCCCTCGGCGGACGGGGCCGCGAGCGGGATGCCGCGCTCCACCACCAGTGCCCGCAACGGGGCCGCGCCCGGGTAGAACGCCAGTTCCGCCGTGAGCAGGTGCCCGGGTGGCAGGGACGCGTCCAGGGGGCGGCCCGGCGGGGCGAACGACAACACCAGCGCGTCACGGCCCGTGCCGCGGCCGCGCAGCCACGTCCGGCGAGTCAGCAGCCGGTCGTTCTCCTCGTCGGCCGCGCCGGTGATCAGCCAGTCGTCCGAGACGCGCTCGCCGGTCTCCATGACGCGGGCCGTCTCCACCGAGAAGCCGAGCCTGGTCCGGACCGTCTCCGCCAGCGGCGGCGGCAGCTCGTCCAGCCGGCCTGCCGCGTCCGCCAGCAGGTACAGCAGCGAAAGCTCCGAGAGCAACGCTTCCGGCCAGTCGCGGCGGCCGACGGTCCCGGCCGCCCGCCTCAAGCCGCCCGCGAGGCCGGACGCCTGTGCGTCGACCATCCGGGCCGCGACCGTGCGCAGTTCTTCGCCGCCGTTGCGGTCGAAGCCCGCGAAGCCGGCGCCGATCCGGTCGGTCAGCCAGACCTTCAGCTCGGCGACGCCGCCTTCGACGCGCGCCGCGCGTTCGCCCGCACGGCGGGCGGCCGCTTCTTCGTCCTTCGGGCCGGTCGCTTCCGCGCGTTTTTCCGCCCGCCGGGCGCGATCGGCTCGCTCGGCGAGCCACGTGTGCACCCACTCCGGCGCCGGTCCCGCGTCGATCTTCCCGGCCGCCCACAGCATCAGCAGCCCCAGTGCGTGCTTGCACGGGAACTTCCGGCTGGGACAGGAACACCGGAACGCGGGCTCGGCGAGCTCGACGCACGTCTGGTACGGCTTCTTGCCACTGCCCTGGCAGAAGCCCCACACGGCGTCTTCGGACGCGCCCGCGCCGGACCACTTCGCCGGCGCGGCGAGCGCCCGGCCCGCCTTCTCCGACGCGGGATCCGGCGCCAGCCCGGCCACGCGCTCCGCGGTCCACGGCACCGCCGTCACCACCTGTCCCCCCACTGTGCTCCCTCGCTTTCCGGTACTCGCTGAAGCATGCCAGCCCCCACCGACAATTTCCGGAACCGTTGACGAGTGGGTGTATTACAGTACTAGAATAGGCCGGTGCTCACCGACGCGGAACTGACGGTGCTCGGCCTGGTGGTCGAGCGGCCGAGGCACGGCTACGAGCTCGACGAAGTCGTCTCCGAACGCGGCATGCGCGAGTGGACGGCGCTCGGGTTCAGCTCGATCTACTACGTGCTCGGCAAACTCCGCGACCGCGGCCTGGTCGCCGAAGTCGAGCAGGAACGCGCGCACGCCAAGGCGAAGAAGACGTACACGGCGACGGAAGCGGGACGGCGGGCGTGCGCGGCCGCCGCGGAAGCCGCCATCGCCGAACTGCGCCCGGTGCACCCGCCGCTGCTCGTCGGACTGGCGAACAGCCCGGTGGTGGCGCCGGACCGGGTCGCCGCGGCGCTGGCCCGGCGAGCCGAGGCGGTCGCGGAGAAGCTGGCCGAAGTCCGGCGCGCCGCCGCGGCCCAGCCGGACGTGCCGCCGTTCGTCCGCGCGATCTTCGACTATTCGATCGCGCAGCTCGAAGCCGAAGCCGCGTGGCTGGAGGGGATGTCCTGATGCCGTACGACCTCAAGAAAGAGCTGAACCAGCTCTACGCGCCCAAGAACACCGACTGGGCCCTGCTCGACGTGCCCGAGCAGCAGTTCCTCGCGATCGACGGCCGCGGCAACCCGAACACGGCCGAGGCGTACCGAAAGGCCGTCGAAGCGCTCTACGCCTTCGCGTACACGATCAAGATGACGGCCAAGCGCACCGGCGAGGACTTCGTCGTCGGCCCGCTGGAAGGCCTGTGGTGGGCCGACGACTACGCCGCCTTCACCGTGCGGGCCAAGGACACCTGGCAGTGGACGATGCTCATCGCGCAACCGCCGTGGATCGGCGAGGACGCCGTCGAGGAAGCCCGGGAAGCGGTGCGGCGCAAGAAGAAGATCGACGCGCCGGTCCGGCTGGAGAAGCTGCACGAGGGTCGCTGCGCGCAGGCCCTGCACGTCGGCTCGTACGACGACGAAGGCCCGTTGCTGGCCCGCTTGCACGGCGAATTCCTCGAGCGGCACGGATTGGCGCCGACCGGGCTGCACCACGAGGTCTACCTCGGCGACCCACGCCGGACGGTGCCTGAGAAGCTCAAGACCGTGCTGCGTCAGCCGGTCGGCTGATCCAGCGCCGCCAGTCCCTGTTCCCAGCGCTCCCGCCGTTGCGCGGAAGTCTGCTCCCACCACGGTTCGCCGCGCTCGCCCAGCGCGACCTTCGCGAGCTGGGTGCGTTCGCGGTCCTGCACGCGCCGGGCCGCCATCAGGTGCTTCTGCAGCCGGTCGCGGACGTCGGCCGGGATCTCCGGGTCCGTCGCGCGCCAGCGGCGGCCGTTCACGACGATGTACCGGCCGTCGGGGGTGTGCTCGGGCATCAGTACTCGGAGGTCGCCGGCCAGGTGTCGTCGTGCAGGAGGCGCTTGAGGATCTTGCCCGTCGCGTTGCGGGGGAGGTCCGGGACGAAGTAGACGTCCCGCGGCACGGCGAACCGGGCCAGCCGCTGGTGGATGTATGCGCGGATGTCCTCGGCGTGCAGCGAAGCACCGCGCCGGGGCACGACGTACGCCGCCAGGCGCTGGCCCCACTCCGCGTCCGCCACGCCGACCACCGCCGCGTCGTGCACGCCGGGCAGCGCGACCAGGGCTTCCTCGACCGGGCGCGGGAAGACGTTCTCGCCGCCGGAAACGATCATCTCGTCGGCCCGGCCGGTGACGAACAGCCGGCCCGCCGCGTCGAGGAAGCCGACGTCGCCGGTGGCCATCAGGTCCGCCGCGCGGGCCGGGTCGGTGCCGTTGGTGTAGCCGTCGAAGAGCATGTCGTTGCCGACGAAGATCTGGCCCTCGCCGCCCGGCGGCACCGGCTTGCGGTCCTCGTCCAGGATGGCCAGGCGGGTGCCGAGCAGGCAGCGGCCGGCCGTGGTCGGGGCCGCGCGCAGGTCGGCGGGGTCGGCGATGCTCGCCCAGGACACCTCGGTCGAGCCGTAGAAGTTGTAGAGGACGTCGCCGAAGGTGTCCATGAACGACGTCACGAACGCGCCGGACATCGCCGAACCGCTGCTCGCCACGATCCGCAGCGACGACAGGTCGTAGCGCGCGCGGACCCGTTCGGGCAGGTCCATGATCCGCTGCAGCATGATCGGCACGACGAACAGCGCGTCGCACTTCTGCTCGGCGATCGTCCGCAGCGTCTCTTCGGCGTCGAACTTGCGGATCAGCGCCAGCGACGCCCGCAGCGCCATGCCGATCTGCATCGCGGCAAGGCCCCAGCTGTGGAACAGCGGCGCCGCGACGAGGATCCGGTCGCCGGCGCGCAGCGGGATGCGGTCGAGGATCGCCGCGGCGGAGCCGAGCCCCTTCGGGGTGGGACGGCGGGCGCCCTTCGGCGTCCCGGTGGTGCCGGAGGTGAGCACGACCAGCCTGCCCGGCCGCTCGACCGGCTTCGGCGGATCGGCGGGCGCGGCGTGGATCAGCTCGTCGACGGTCGGGTAGCCGGCGTCGGCGTCCGGCCACGTGCTGATCCGCGCGAAGTCGCCGGGGACGTTCGCGATGGTCTGCGCGAATTCGTCGTCGGCGAGCACGGCGGACGGCTTGTGTTCGGCGAGCACGTCCTTGACCGAAGCCGCGGACAGGCCGGTGTTCAGCAGGACGACGTCGGCGCCGAGCTTGCTGGCCGCGACGAACGACTCGACCATCGCGGAGTGGTTGCGGCACATCAGCGCGATCCGGTCGCGCTCGGCGACGCCGAGTTCGCTCAGCGCGTTGGCGAGCCGGTTGCTGCGCTCCTGGACCTGGCGGAAGGTGCGGGTGTTGCGCTCGTCGTGCAGCGCGGGCTGGTCAGGGACGCGCCCGGCGGCGGCCTGGTAGCCACCCGCGACGGTGGCGCCCCACTGCGCGAGGGAGTTGAGCTGGCGGGCCAGCTTGTCCGGCCGGGCCGGGCTGAGCACGCCGGCGCGCAGCAGTACGCTGGTGGTGCGCAGCTTGGTCGCCTTGTTGCCGTCGCGATCGGCTTCGGTGTCGTATTCGCCGGCCAGGTGCAGGTCGAGCCGCCGGGCCAGGACGCGGACGTCCTTCTTGATCGACGAGACCAGATCGAGGTACGCCGGCGGTAGCATCATCCGCACGAACAACTCGGTCTTGCCGCCCGCCAACGGTCTCAGCTCCAGGGAGACCCACGTGCCCTCGTCCGGGACGCCGCACCACACCACGTGCTCGCCCGGCCGGTACACGACGGCCTGCACCTGCGCCTCCAGCATCGGCCCGCGCGCCGGGACGATCCTGATCATCCCCTTCGGCCCCCGGCCGCGCGAGGCTGGTTCCTGCACCTCGCACCAGCTGATCTCCGGCACGAACCGCGCATACCACTCCGGAGATCCGACGATCTGCCACACCACGTCCGGCGTGTGCCCGACCACCGCACTCGCCTCGACCACATCGTCACGCATCGTCTGCCCTCGCCGCAGTGTCACCGAACACACGTTCAGGTCACGGAGGCGTCACAGTAACAGCAAACGGGTGATCACGGATACTCCGAACGGCCAGATACCGGTGAGTAACGGACACTCGTAGTAGGTCTTCCTAGTGTCCATAATGGACCGATTAACGGCGTTCACCGAGCATAGCGGGCGAACCGCGTTCAAGCCGGGTGGTTTTCGGTGGGTGGCGGCGTGAGCAGGCCCGATACCGCGCGTGGCCGGGGCCGGCCGGAGTTATCGGGCATAACGGGCAACCAGCTCGGCGCCGAGGCGGGCCAGCTCGGCCCGGACCGACGCCGGACCTTCGACTTCGACGAGCGCGCCCCACCCCGCCAGCTCCTGCGCGATCATGATCGGCGCGGGCGCGGCGACCCGCACCCGCACGCGGTCGTCCGGCAGCTCGGCCACGAGCTCGCAGTGCCGCCCGAACCGGTCCCGCATGACGCCGAGGTGGCGCCGGTCCAGCAGGACGTCCGCGGTGAGCGGCGAACGGCGCTTCTCGACCTCTTCGACGACCTCCTCCCACACCTTCGCCAGCTCCAGGTCCGTCGGCCGGTCGGCCGGCTCGGCGGTGGGAGCGGCCGCGGTGATCCGGTCGACGCGGAACGTGCGCCGGCCCTTCTCGGTGCCCGCGACCAGGTACCAGACGTCGTTCTTGTCGACCAGGCCCCACGGATCGACGAGGCGCTCGCGTCCGGTGTAGGTCAGGCGGACGCGGCGGCGGGCGACGACCGCGTCCCGCAGCAGCCCGACCATCGGCGGCCGGTCCTTCGGCCGCTCGCCCCAGCCGGCCTGGTCGACGACGACCGCGTCCGCCGCCGCCTCGGCGGCCGCGCGGAACGTGCCCGGCAGCGCGCCCATGAGCTTGCGCAGCGCCGACTTGACCTCCGGCGCGGCGGCCGCGGCCGGGCCGGCCAGGAGGAACAGGGCCTGCGCTTCGCCGGCGCTCAAGCCCGAGAGGTCGGTGCGCGCGCCGCCGACGAGCTGCCAGCCACCGCCGCGGCCGGGCTGGGGGTAGACGGGAACCCCGGCGGCCGAGAGGGCTTCGAGGTCGCGGCGGGCGGTGGCGACCGAGATCTCCAGTTCGACGGCCAGCTCGCGCGCGGTGACGCGGCCGCGTGCCTGCATCAGCAGGAGGGTGGCCACGAGGCGGTCGGCGCGCATGGGGGAAGTGTCGCAAACAAAGTGCTCACTCCGTGCGCACTTTTACCCCGCATGCTGGCTCCACACCCGCTGAAGAGGAGCAGACATGCTGCGAGGAATGGCCACCGTTTCGTACTTCGCCGATGACCACGAAGCCGCCAAGGAGTGGTACGCCGGGTTCCTCGGCATCGAGCCGTACTTCGAGCGGCCCGGATACGCCGAGTTCCGCATCGGCGACCACCAGCACGAGCTCGGGCTGATCGACCGGAAGTACGTCCCGGCGAGCCGGGGCGGGGCGAGCGGCGAGATCGTCTACTGGCACGTCGACGACCTCGAGGCGACCGTCGCCCGCCTCCACGAGCTGGGCGCGCGGGAGCACGAGCCGATCACCGAACGCGGGCCGGGATTCGTGACGGCGTCGGTCGTCGACCCGTTCGGGAACGTCCTCGGCGTGATGACCAACGCGCACTACCTGGCGGTGCTGGCCCGCTGACGGGGTGTGCGGCGACACCACGGGATCTTCGCGACTTGTAGCCGCCGCGCACATGGCCCGCGACGCGGGTCACGCTTACCGTTCCCGTCCATGACCAGCGATCTGGACGGGCGCACCGCCCTCGTGACCGGCGGGGCCGGGGGCATCGGCCTCGCCTGCGTCCGCGCTCTCGCGGCGGCCGGGGCCAAGGTGCACGTCGTCGACGTGGACGCCGAAGGCGCCGAAGCCGCCGCCTCCGAAGCCGGCGGCTGGGCGCACACCGCCGACCTGACCGACCCGGCCGCCATCGCCGCGCTGCCCGCCGAGGTCGACATCCTCGTCAACAACGCCGGCATCCAGCACGTCGCGCCGCTCGAGGACTTCCCGCCGGAGGTCTTCACGCGCATCCAGGCGCTGATGGTCACCGCGCCGTTCCTGCTCATCCGGCACGCGCTGCCGTCGATGTACGCCAAGGGCTGGGGCCGGATCGTCAACATGTCGAGCGTGCACGGGCTGCGCGCGTCCGCCTACAAAGCCGCGTACGTCGCCGCCAAGCACGGGCTCGAAGGGCTCTCCAAGGTCGCCGCGCTCGAAGGCGCCGAGCACGGGGTCACCAGCAACTGCGTGAACCCCGGGTACGTCCGCACCCCGCTGGTCGACGGCCAGATCGACGCGCAGGCCGCCGAGCACGGCATCCCGCGCGACGACGTCGTCGCCGAGGTCCTCCTCCGGCGGGCCGCGATCAAGAAGCTCATCGAACCCGATGACGTCGCTTCCCTGGTGGTGTGGCTGTGCTCCCCGCGCGCCGGCCACATCACCGGGGCGTCCATCCCGCTCGACGGTGGCTGGACCGCCGCCTAGATCCCGCCAACCCCACAAGGAAGTGGAGCCCGCAGTGAGCCAACCCCACCGGTCGGCGATCGCCAAGATCGTCGGCGCGAGCCTGATCGGCACCACCATCGAGTGGTACGACTTCTTCCTCTACACCTCGGCCGCGGCACTGGTGTTCAACAAGCTGTTCTTCCCGACGGCGGACCCGCTCACCGGCACGCTGCTCGCGTTCCTGACCTACGCGGTCGGGTTCCTCGCCCGCCCGATCGGCGGCCTGGTGTTCGGGCACTTCGGCGACCGGCTCGGGCGCAAGAAACTGCTCATCGTCAGCCTGTCGCTGATGGGGGGTTCGACCGCGCTCATGGGCGTCCTGCCGACCTACGCCTCCGCGGGCGTCGCGGCTCCGGTGCTGCTGACGCTGCTCCGCCTCGTCCAGGGCTTCGCGCTCGGCGGGGAATGGGGTGGCGCCGTCCTGATCGTCTCCGAGCACGGCGACGACCGCCGCCGCGGGTTCTGGGCGAGCTGGCCGCAGTGCGGCGCGCCGGGCGGCAACCTGCTGGCCACCGCCGTGCTGGCGATCCTGTCCGCGACGCAGTCCGACGCGGCCTTCCTGTCCTGGGGCTGGCGGATCCCGTTCCTGCTCTCGGCGGTGCTACTGCTGATCGGGCTGTGGATCCGGCTGGCCGTCTCCGAGTCGCCGGTGTTCCTCGCCGCTCAGCAGCGGGCCGCGGAGCGCGGCGAGAAGCACGTCCCCGTCGTCGACGTCTTCCGCCACAACTGGCGCGAGGTGCTGGTCACCATCGGCGCCCGGATGGCCGAGAACGTGTCGTACTACGTGATCACCGCGTTCATCCTGGTGTACGTCACGACCGGCCTGCACCTGCCGAAGGGCATGGGCCTGACCGCGGTCCTGATCGGGTCGGCCGTGCACTTCGTGACCATCCCGATGTGGGGCGCGCTGTCCGACCGCGTCGGCCGCCGCCCGGTCTACCTGTTCGGCGCGATCGGGATGGCCGTGTGGAGCTTCGCGTTCTTCGCGCTGCTGGACACGAAGTCGTCGGCCGTGATCGTCCTGGCCACGACCGTCGGGCTGGTGCTGCACGGCGCCATGTACGGCCCGCAGGCCGCGTTCTTCGCCGAGCAGTTCCCGACCCGCGTCCGCTACACCGGGCTGTCGGTCGGCGGCCAGCTGTCCTCGATCGCCGCCGGCGCCGTCGCGCCGCTGATCGCGGTGGCGCTGTTCTCGGCCTGGGGCAGCACCGTGCCGGTGTCGCTGTACGTCACGGGGATGTGCCTGCTCACCGTGATCGCCCTGCTGGCGGCCGGCGAGACCCGCGGCCAGTCCCTGCACGACGAGGGCGTTCAGGCGGAGCAGGCGACCGTTTCGCCCTAGCATGACCGCCGTGACCGCACCTTCCGACGCGTTGCGCCGGCTGCTCGACCTCCTCGCCTCCGGGGCGAGCACCGAGCAGCTGGCGCACGTCGTCGTGGCCGCCCGCGCCGAAGGCTCCCTCGGCGCGGGCGATCTGGCCGCGCTGGCCACCGCGGGCGAGCTGGCCCTGCGGATCCGCGAGACCCTCGACGAGCACCGGCGGCGCGAAGCCCAGGTGGGCGCGTTGTTCGCCACCGCGAGCGAGCTCGCCGCGCTGTCCGACCCGGACACCGTGCTGCGCTCGATCGTCCGCCGCGCGCGGGCACTGCTCGGCGTCGACGTCTCCTACCTGTCGCTGAACCGGGAGGCCGAGAACAAGACCTACGTCCGGGTCAGCGACGGGTCGGTGTCGGCGGAGTTCCAGCAGATCGTGCTCGGCATGGGGGAGGGCCTCGGCGGGCTGGTCGCGCAGACCGCGCGGCCGTACGCGACTTCGGACTACTTCAACGACGAGCGGTTCAAGCACACCCGGCACATCGACTCCGGCGTCAAGGACGAAGGCCTGACCGCGATCCTCGGCGTTCCCCTCGCGATCGGCCCCAAGGTGCTCGGCGTGCTCTTCGCCTCCGACCGCGCCACGCGGGAGTTCACCGCGGACGAAGTGGCCCTGCTGTCCTCGCTGGCCGACCACGCGGCCATCGCGCTGGACAGCGCGAACCTCCTCGACCAGACACGCCGCGCGGTCGCCGAGCTCAACGAGGCCAACGCGACGATCCGCGCGCAGAACGAGGCGATGGAACGCGCCGAGGACGCCCACGACCGGCTCACCGACCTGGTGCTGCGCGGCGGCGACCTGCCGGACGTGGCCGCCGCCGTCGCCGGTGTGCTGCACGGCGACCTCACGGTGTACGACGCCGAGGGCACGCTCCTGGCCAGTTCGGCGGACCCGGTCGCCCTCGACCCGGCCGCGCTCGCCGCGGCCCGCGCCGCCGGGCGCGCGGTGTCCACGAAGGACTGCTGGGTGTGCGCGGTCCAGGCCGGTCCTGAACTGCTCGGCAGCCTCGCGCTGGCCGGCCGCCCCGGGCTGACCGAACCCGACCGGCGGCTGTTCGAACGCGCCGGCGTCGTGACGGCGCTGCTGCTGATGCTCCGGCGGTCGGTGGTGCGGGCCGAGGACGAGGTCCGCGGCGAGCTGCTCACCGACCTGCTGACCGCGCCGGACCGCAACCCCCGTGCGCTGCTGGCCCGCGGCCGCCGGCTGGGCATCGACCTGTCGGCACCGCACGCGGTGCTGGTCGCGCACGCCGACGGCGGTTCGCGGCGGCGGGTGGCGAGCGCGGCCGCCCGGCACGCGACCCTGGTCGGCGTGCACGCGGAGGAAGTCGTGCTGCTCGGCGAAGGCGACCCGGACGAGCTGGCCCGGCGCGTGGCGGCCGACCTCGGCGCGGCCACCGGCCGCCCGGTCACGGTGGGCGCGGCCGGCCCGGCGAGCGGCCCGTCGGCGATCGCGGACGCCCACGCGGAAGCCGCGCGCTGCGTCCGCGCGCTGCTCGCACTCGGCCGGACCGGCGAAGGCGCGGCGATGACCGGGCTCGGCTTCCTCGGCCAGCTGCTCGGCGACCGCGCGGACCTCGACGCGTTCGTCCGGCAGACGCTCGGCCCGGTGCTCGACTACGACGAGCGCCGCGGCACCGAACTCGTCGCGACGCTGCGGGCGTACTTCGCGAACGGGGCGCAGCTGGCGCGCACGAAGGACGTCCTGCACGTCCACGTGAACACGGTGGTGCAGCGGCTGGAACGGGTGGCGTCGCTGCTGGGCGAGGACTGGCAGGCGCCGGACCGCGCGCTGGAGATCCAGCTGGCCCTGCGCCTGCACCGCCTCCGCGAAGCCTGAGGGGTCGGTTCAGGATTCTGACCGGCCAGCTGCGGGAGCGGCTCGAACCCCTGCTTCCGGTACACCCGCGGCGGTTCCGCCACCCCGGCCGCGAGCGCGCCGACGACCGCGTTGTCCGGCGCCTCCGGGGTCACCTGCCGGCGGCCTGCGCATCCGCACCGGACGACGAGCCGACACGCCAGCTCGTTCCGAACTGACCTCTAAGCCACCGCGACGATCAGCTTGCCGCGCCGCGGCCCGCGTTCGGCGGCGGCGTGCGCGGCGGCGGCGTCTTCGAAGACCGCCTCGACGGGGACGCGGAACCGGCCCTGCTCGAACCAGCGGGCCGCCGCGGCGAGGCCGTGCCGTCCGTGCGGCTCGCCGCCCAGCACGCCGACCGATACGCGGACGCCGTGCGCCGGGCCGCCGAAGTCGGCGAGCGTGACGACCGACGACGGCGTGCCGGTGAGCGCGACCAGCTCCGGCAAGGAACCCCTCCCGGCGACGTCGAGCGCGGCGTCGACCCGGCCCGGCACGCGCTCGCGCAGACCCGGCCCGTACGGCACCGGGGTGGCACCGAGGCTTTCGACGAACTGCTGGTTGCCGGGCGCGGCGGTGCCGATCACCCGCGCGCCGCGTGCGAGGGCGAGCCCGACGGCGAGGCTGCCGACCCCGCCCGACGCGCCGTCCACCAGCAGGGTCGAGCCGGCGCGGAGGCCGAGCAGGTCGAGGGCGCGGGTGGCCGTCTCGATCCCCGACGCGGCCCCGGCGGCCTGCGCCCACGGCATCGAGGGCGGTTTCGCCGCCCAGAAGTCCAGCACCGCGAACTCCGCGGTGGCCCCGCCGAGCCGGGCGACGTCGACCGCGCCGAAGACCTCGTCGCCGGCCGAGACGCTGTCGGCGGCCGATTCGTCGACCACGCCCGCCGCGTCGACGCCGGGGACGTGCGGCAGGGCGATCGGCGAGCGCGACTTCCCGGCGCGGATCGCCAGGTCGACCGGGGACACCCCGGCGGCCCGCACCCGGACCCGCACTTGCCCGGGACCGGGGTGCGGCTCCGGGAGTTCTCCCCTGGACAGGACTTCCGGCGGACCGAACCGCTCGAACCGAATCGCGAACACGGGCCTACGGTAGGGGTGATCACGGGCGAGGAACGGGAAGTGAGAGCCGTGCGGGAGCGACAGACTCGGAAACGCCGGACCGACGCCGAGCACAACCGCCGTCACCTCGTCGCCGTGGCGCACACGGCGTTCGCCGAGCGCGGCCCGGACGTACCGGTGCGCGAGATCGCGCGGCGCGCGGGGCTGGCGCCGGCGACGGTCCACCGGCACTTCCCCTCGCGCGACGACCTCCTCGCGGCCGTGCTCGCCGGTCAGGCCGACCGGTGCGAGCGGGAGCTGTCGGCCGCGCTCGCCGACCCGGACAGCCGCCGCGCGCTGACCCGGACGTTCCACCGCTTCGGCGAGTGGCGGGTCCGGGAGCCGGGGCTCATCGAGGCCATGGGCGGGCCCGGGTTCGCCGACCGGCGCCGCGCGCACGCCGAGGCGTTCGCGCGGCTGGTCGACCGGGCCCGCGCCGACGGCGTCCTCCGGCCCCGGGTGTCGCTCGACGACGTCCGGGTCGCGCTGCTGGCGATCCCGTCGGCAGGCCCGGCGGCGCGCCGGCTGACCGCGGTGCTGCTCACCGGCCTGCTAGCACTGCCCGTCGGCGAGCACCCAGTAACCCGGTGACGTCTCCTTCAGCGCGTGCGTCGTGAAGGTGTTCCACAGCCCCATGGCCTGGTTCGAGCCGTTCGCGTTCACCTGGCCGCCGCTCTGGTGCGCGCGCCCGGCCTGCGTGTGGGCGTAGTTGCTGGCGCTCACGCACGTCCCCGACGGCGGGGTGCTCGTCGTCGTGGTCGGCGGCGTGGCCGTCGTCGTGCTCCCGGATCCCTTGTCCAGCCCCCAGAACACGCCGGTGTAGTAGCTGGAGCAGATCCCGGCGAGGAAGTACGCGCCGGTGCTGCCGCACTGCGTCGTGCCGGAGCCCGGGTCGACGGCGGTGCCGTGGCCCATGCCCGCGATCGAGTACAGCTGGACCCGGTCGGCGTAGTTCGTCAGCGTCGTGCCGCCGGGCAGGGACTGGGTGCTCGTCGGCGTCTGCGAAACGCCGTGCACCGCGGTCCACTGGTCACGCAGCTCGGTGCCGTTGACCGGGTAGACGGTGTAGTCGCCGGTGCCCTGCCAGATCGCGACCCGCGGCCACGGCCCGCCGTAGCCGGGGTTCTGCGCCGTGACCTTCGCCGCCCACTGCGCCGGGCTCAGGTTCTGGTTGTTCTGCTGGCAGCTCGACGCCTGCGTGATGCTCGTGGCGCACTGCGCGGGGATCCCGGCGTCGATCCCGCCGCCGGCGAAGACGTCCGGGTACGCGGCGAGCAGGTCCGCGGTCATCGCGCCGCCGGCCGACAGGCCCGTCACATAGACGCGGGAGGTGTCCGAGCCGTGGTCCGCGACCGCCTTGTCCACCATGGACTTCACGGACGCCGCCTCGCCCTTGCCCCGGGTGTCGTCGGCGGGGTCGAACCAGGTGAAGCACTTCAGCGAGTTGTTCGCGGTCGACGTCTGCGGGAACACCACCTCGAACCGCCACCGGTCGGCCAGCTCGGGCCAGCCGGAATGGGCGTAGTAGTCCGCGGCGCTCTGCGTGCAGCCGTGCAGGGCGACGACGACCGGGCGGCCGGACTCGAGCCCGGCGGGGGTGTAGGTGTACATCGCCAGCGCACCGGGGTTCGAGCCGAAGTTCGACACCTGGACCAGTGACGACGGCGGTGGGTCGGCGGCGGCCACGCCGACGGTGGTGAGCGCGGCGGCGGCGATGACGGCCAGTCCGGCGAAGGCGAGCTTGCGCATGGGGAGTCCTTCTCGTCGTTGAGAGGGTTTCCAGCGACGCTAAGACGGCTCGGCGGTTCGGACCATGTGGCCGTCCACCACATCGCGGCGCGGTTTCATGGTGACCGCCGGGATGGCTCGGCGGCGGCGCACGCGCTTGAGTTCTGTCCCATCGACGAGACCGGAGGTGGACCGTGCGGGGTTGGCTGACCTTGGTGGTGGCGGGTGCGCTCGTGGCGGCGCTGCCCGCACCGGCGACGGCGGCGGCCGGGCGCTGCCGGGCGGACGTGCCGGGCGCGGAGAAGTCCGTCGCCGTCTGCCTCGATGACCTGACGACGACGGGCACGCTCGCGACGGGGCACACCGTCGAGGCCGACTGGGCCGGGCTGACGTCGGCGGGACTCCCGTCGCCGAGCGGCGTCCCCGGCGTCCAGGTCGACGGGTACTTCCCGGACTCCTCGACGTCGAACGCGAACCACGGCTGGAACCACGACTCCCAGTTCGTACTGCGGATGCCCGACCGCTGGAACGGCGGCCTCGTCGTCGCCGGCGCGCCCGGCGTGCGCCGCCAGTACGCGAACGACCGCGCGATCGGCGACCAGGCACTGGCCGAGGGCTTCGCCTTCGCCGCGACCGACAAGGGCAACACCGGCGCGGCGTTCTACACCGACGGCGTCCGCCCGGGCGACGCGCTGGCGGAGTGGAACACGCGCGTCACGCAGCTGACGCTGGCCGCGAAGGGCGCGCTGACCCGCCACTACGGGCGCCCGCCCGCGCGGACCCTCGCCGCCGGCCTGTCCAACGGCGGCTACCTGGTGCGGTGGCAGCTGGAGAACCGGCCGTGGCTCTACGACGGTGGCGTCGACTGGGAGGGAACGCTGTGGCGTGCCGACGGGCCGAACCTGTTCACGTTCCTGCCCCCGGCACTGCGGGCGTACCCGGCGTACGCGGCGGGGTCCGAGGCCGCGCACCAGTCCATTTTGGACGCGGGGTTCGCGCCGGGGTCGGAGTTCCTGTGGGACTACCACTACCGCGTCTACTGGGACCTGACCCAGCGGATCTACCGCGAGGAGGTCGACCCGGCGTTCGACGGCGCGGCGCTGGCCGGAACTCCGTTCTGCGCCTCGGGAACGCCGTCGTGTGACGCGGACTACGCGTACTCGTCGCGGCCCGCGCCGGTGGCACGGGCGGTGGAGCGGATTTCGCTGACGGGCCGGATCGGCAAGCCGCTGCTGACGCTGCACGGAACGCTGGACACGCTGCTGCCGATCACCCGCGACTCGGACGTCTACGACCGGATGATCAGCGACGCGGGCCGCGGCGCCCTGCACCGGTACTACCGCGTCGAGGGCGGCAACCACGTCGACGGCCTGGTCGACGTCTACCCCGACCAGCTGCGTCCGCTCGGCCCGTGCTTCCGCACGGCGTTCGACGCGCTGACGGGCTGGCTGCGCGGAATCCGGCCCCCGGCGTCGGCGACGATCGCCCGCCCCGCCGGCGCGACCCCGGCGGAGCTGGCGACTTCGTGCGACCTGGTCAGTCACCCTTGATCAGGTGGGTGGCCAGTGCCGGGCTGAACGTTCCCGCCGGGACGCCCGTGCCGTAGCCGCAGCTGCCGTCGGAGTCGCCGGGGACCTTGATCCACAGCTGCATCTCCGGGCCGCCGCCGAGCTGGGAGGGCGCGCCCAGCTTGCGCTTCGGTGGGTTGCACCACTCGGAGTCCGTGCCGTGGCCGTTGCCGTTGCGGCTGGAGTCGACCACGAACGGTGCCGCGTAGCCCAGTGCCGAGCCGACCGCCTTGCCGTACGTCGTCGACTCGGCCGTCGAGTAGAAGTTCGACACGTTGAGCACGAAGCCGTGGATGGACTGGACGCCCACCTGCTTCAGCCGCGACGCCATCGTGGCCGCCGGGATCCAGGTGGCGTTGCCGCCGTCCATATACGCCCAGGTGTTGGGCGCCTTCTGCGCGAACTGCGTCGCCGCGTACTTCAGCAGGTCGACGCGGTCCGTGCGGGCGGTACCGGTCAGGCAGTCGAGCTGGGCCAGTGCGTCCGGCTCGAGGACGACGATCGCCGGCTTGCCGCCGATGCCGTCGGCGAACGCCGAGATCCAGTCGCGGTAGGCCTGCGGGCTGCCCGCGCCGCCGGTCGACTCGCCGCCGCAGTCGCGGCCGGGGATGTTGTAGGCGACCAGGACCGGCAGCTTGTCGGCGACGTCGGCGGCGTAGGTGTACTTGTCGACCGCCGTGCGGATGTCGCCGCTCCAGGTGCCGAACCAGCGGGCGCCGGGCTTGGTCGCGATCGACGTCCGGATCGGGCCCGCGAGACTGTCCGACGCGTGGTCGCGGACCCACACCGCCGGGTTGGAGTCCGGGTCGACGTAGAAGCCGTTCGTCTTCTCCAGCGGGTTGCCGTCCGCGGCGAGAGCCGGGGACGCGAGGCCGGCCAGCGCCAGCGCGGCGGCCATGAGACAGGTCGAAATGCGCATTCCGGGAGTGTGCCGAGTGCGGGTACACGAGCCGTACAAAACCGGGGTGAACCGGTGGCCCCGGGTGGCCGTACTACCTGGTGAGGGGGCTGCTTTCCGGCTACCCCGAAACGTCCCGGGGTCCGCGGAACCCGTTCACGTCGAAGAGCCAGGTGTCGGCCATGCTTCGGAAGAACCGTCCATCCGGAAGTGAACGCCATGCTGCTACCCGTCGCCGGGGCCACCTGATGGCCGCGGACCTGCCCGGCCTCGTCATCGTGGCCGGCGTGCTGCTCCCGGCGCTGGCCGCCGCGGCCTGGGCGATCGCCCTCGAGCGGCGCCGCCGCCTCCCCGAGCCGGACGAAGAGCCCGACTTCACGGTGGCCGGCATCCAGGCGCGGCTGCGCTTCGAGCAGGCGGCGCGCCGGCTGGCGGAGGCGGGCACGATCGCGCTGCCGACCCTGCCGATCCCGCGGCAGACGGGCCGCGAGACGTCGCTGGACGGGCTGCCGTGGCGGGTGCCCCGTGCCCTCCCGCCACCGCGCCCCGGCGGCCGCAAGCTGGTGCCCCAGCTGGCGTTCGCGGCCCCGGACAGCGACCTCATGCGGCGCATCCTGGACGGCCTGCGCCAGCTGGACTGAGGCAGTCACAACGCCGACGGCGACTCCGCCTCCGGGATCAGCAGGCGCGGGGCGCCGGTGCCGTCCGCCGGGACCGACCAGACGTCCGCGTGGCCCGGCCCGCGGGCCACGCCGTAGCCGATCGTGTGGTCGTCGAGCCAGGCCGGCTGGTCGTCGACGCTGCGGGTTTCCGCCAGCGGCGTCACCTTCGAGGCCGCCAGGTCCAGCACCGACAGCCGCCAGCCGCGGGCCGGGTCACCGTCCACAGCGGACTTGAACGCCACCCGCGTGCCGTCCGGGGACAGCGACGGGCACTCGACGTTCTCCCGCAGCGTCCGGATCGTGTGCGCGGCGAAGTCGCCCGCGACGAGGTACCGGTGGCCCGCGGACGACATGGTCGCGTAGAAGTGGCGGTCGTCGGCGGTGAACGTGACACCCCAGAAGTTGAGGTCGGCCGCCTGGTACGGCTTGCCGTCGAGCGTCACCGCGTAGTCCTCGAGCGTGCCGGCCAGGTCACCGGTCGCGGTGTCCAGGATGCCGGCGCGGGTGGAGAACATGCCGCCGTTGTACGAATCCCCGGTGACGAACACCGTCCACGCGAGCATCCGGCCGTCCGCCGACACCCGCGCCCGGTTCGGCAGCCCGACCAGCGGGATCTCCCGCGTCGACGCGAGCCGCGCGTCGAGCGCCACCAGCTGGTAGGTGGTCAGGTCGCCGTCCGGGCGCAGGCACAGCCCGGTGCCGCCGGCGGCGTACACCCGGCTGCACGAGAGCGGGGACACCGTCCGCGCGCCGCCCGGGTCGGTGGCGGACACCGTGGCGACGTGCCCGCGGTCGGCGTCCGCGGTGCTGCGGAACAGCAGGCGCGGACCGGGGGAGAGGCTCACCGCGCCGGTCGCGGTGACGTCGTGGCCGCGCGCGCTCGCGAACCCGACGTACGCGACCGCCGCCCCGGCCAGCACGAGCACCCCGGCGACGGCGATCAGGATCCGGACCTTCATGCGGCGGCCTTCCGGGGCGAGAGGACGGCGAACGTGACACCGATCGCGACCACGGCCCCGCCCGCGGCGACGCCGATCGCGAGCTCGGGGCCCCAGAACTGCCACGCCAGTCCGAAGAGGACGGACGAGGCGAAGTACGCGAGCGCCTGGACGGTCTGCACGAGGGAGATCCCCGTGGTGCGCAACGACTCCGGCAGCAGCGGGCCGGCCAGCGCCATCAGCACGCCGTCGGTCGCCGCGTAGAAGGCGCCGTACAACGCCAGCGCCGCCGCGATCAGCAGCCACCCGGACGCCGGCCCGGCCAGCAGCAGGTAGACGACGGCCAGCGCGCCGTAGCCGCCGAGCACCACCGGCAGCCGCCCGATCCGGTCGGCCAGCGCGCCCAGCGGCGCGGCGAGCAGCAGGTAGCTGAGGTTCGTCCCGACCGCCAGCAGCGGGAACCAGCCGGTGGCGATGTCCTCCTTGTGCTGCAGCAGCAGGTAGACGAACCCGTCGCCGACCGTGGCCAGCCCGAGCACGCACGCCGCCACCAGCAGCCGCCGCACGCCGCTGCCGCGCAGCAGCGCCGCGGCCGCCCGCGGCGAGACCGCCTTCGGGTCGCTGCGCGGGGTCCGGCGGTCGCGGACGAACAGCACCAGCAGCAGCACGCCGATCGCGGCGACGCAGAAGCTGACGACGAACACGGCGTCGAACGCTTCGGGGTCGGCGGTACCGACCGCGGCGAGCACGGCGAGCGCGACCAGCGGGCCGGCGAACGCGCCCACGCTGTCCATCGCGCGGTGCACGCCGAACGCCAGGCCGAGCAGCGGTTCGGGCGCGGACAACGTGATCAGCGCGTCGCGCGGCGCGGTCCGCAGGCCCTTGCCGGTGCGGTCGAGCGTGATGACCGCGCCGATCGCGGCCGCCGACGCCCCGGCCGCGAGCAGGCCGAGCTTCGCCACCGCGGACAGCGCGTACCCCACGCCGGCCACGGCCTTGCGCCGCCGGACCCGGTCGGCGACGTACCCGCCGACGATCCGCAGCAGCGCCGTCGCACCGGTGTAGAGGCCGTCGACCAGGCCGTAGGCGGCGGGGCTGAGGTGCAGGCCGAGCACCAGGTAGACCGGCAGGATCGCGGTGACCATCTCCGAGGAGACGTCGGTGACGAGGCTGACCGCGCCGAGCGCGAAGACGTTCGCGCCGACCGCCGAGAGCTTGCCCTTCGCGGCGTGCTCCCGGCGGCCGATGGTGGAGAGGTACACGCGGGTTACTGCCAGACGTCGAGGATCGGCGACTTGCTCGCGGCGCCGCCGATGCCCGGCAGGCCGTAGGACGCCTCGATCGTGCGCAGCACGGTGTAGTGGTTGATCGATTCGCTGTAGCTGCCGGCCTTGACGTGGGCGCCGGTGAAGCTGGTGAAGATCTGGTTGACCGACGTGCCGCTGTCCTCGTCGAAGGTGGTGATCAGCAGGCTGTTGTGGGTCTTGGCCCACTGCGCGTACGCGTCGAGGTGGTTCTTCAGCCAGGTGTCGCCGGTGCCGACCGAGCAGTCGTGCATGTCGTTGCACATGTCGGGCGTCACGAAGGCGACGGTGGGCAGCCGGGTGAAGTCGGACGGGAAGGCGGAAAACCGGACATTGCTGGCGGCGGGCACGTTCGAGAAGTCCACCCAGCTGTTGTGCTTCCGGCGGTAGGTGCCGCTCGAACAGCCGGTGTAGCCGTCGGAGGGCATGGCTTCGGAGTAGCCCGTGAAGGTCTTGCCCGCGCCGATCAGCTGCTGGCCGAGGTTGGCCTTCGCGCCGAGGTTGGCGGGGCAGCTGTCGTCGGTGACGCCCTGCGTCGCGCCCGAGAAGAGGGCGACGTAGTTGGGCTGGCTCGGGTGGGTGATCGCGAAGGAGTTCGTGAACTTCGCGCTCTGCGAGGCGAGGGTGTTGAAGTAGGGCGCGCTGGAACTGCCGTTGATCGAGGAGTACTTCTTGTTCTCGAACATCACCAGGACGATGTGGTCGAACGCCGGCACGGCCGCCGCGGTCGGCTGCACGGCGGGTTCGGCCGTCCGGGTGACGACCGTGACCGCTCCGGTGGTGACCAGCGCGGCAACGGCGAACACGGCGGCGATCCGCTTGCGGATCATGGGGTCCTCCAGCGTGTGGTGGGTGAGGGCGCCTCATGATGCTCACGCCGGAGGGCGGTTGCGTGCCGTTGCGCGGTCCGGTCGGTGAACACCAGGGAACCTTCGGCGGACAACGGAAAGAGTGGGTTAATGGCTTTCCGGTGTCAACCTCCTTTGGTAGGTGTCCACAGTGGCCGGTCAGGGAGTTGACAGGTCGCTCCCAGCTCGCTCAAAGGAAGCCCGCCGACACTCGATCCCATGGACCCCTCGACTGACCGGACCGCTCACCGGGAACGGGGCCGCCGCAAGGCCGCCCTGGCCACGGCGGCGGCAGCTCTGCTGGCCGCGGCCGCGGCCGGCGCGATCGGCTTCGGCCTGTCGTCGGCGAACGCGGACACCGTGCAGAACACGACTGGTGACCAGGATCAGCTGCAGGCCCCGGACAGCGGCTTGAGTTCCGGTTCGGGTTCCGCGCACACGGGATCGGGCGCGTCGTGACGACGGCGTTCCGCGCCCTGGGCACGACGGCGGAGGTCCTGGTCACGGACCCGTCCCGGCTCGATGCGGCGGTCGAGCTGCTGCACGAGGAACTGGCGGCGATCGATCTGGCGTGCAGCCGGTTCCGGGCGGACTCGGAGATCTCGCGGTTGCACGAGGCAGCGGGACGTCAGGTGCGGGTGGGGCCGCTGCTGGCGGAGGCGCTGGGCGTGGCGCTGCGGGCGGCCAGGGTGAGCGACGGGCTGGTCGATCCCACGGTGGGTTCGGCCGTCCGGGAGCTGGGGTACGACCGCGACTTCGCCGAGGTGGCCGGACGCGAGTCGGGTGCGGGCGAGAGCGGTTCAGGCTCGGCCGGCGGAGAACCTGCCGCGGCTGGGCGTTCGTGCGACCGCGATTCCGCGGGACGGCCGCCGACCGGTCGCGACCTGGCGGCCGGCGAGCCGGGTTGGGTTGGCCGGGCGGGTTTCGGCGGGCCAGCCACTGGTGCTGGTGGGCCGGCTTCGGCTGGCCGGGCCCGCTCGGGCGAGCCGGCCACCGCCGCTGGCGAGCCGGGGTCGGCTGGCCGGGCGGGGTTCACCGGGCCAGCTACTGGTGCTGGTGGGCCGGCTTCGGCTGGCCGGGCCCGCTCGGGCGAGCCGGCCACCGCCGCCGGCGAGCCGAGTCCGACTGGGCCCGCCTGCTGCGCCGAGCCGGCGTCGGCTGGGCGCGTCGGCTCCGGCGATTTCCCGCCACCCACCCCCGCCCCCGGCTGGCACCGCGTCCTCTTCGACCCCCGGCAGCGCCTCGTCGTCCTGCCGCGCGGGGTACACCTCGACCTCGGTGCCACCGCGAAAGCCCTCGCCGCCGATCGGGCCGCGTGGCGGATCCACTCCGTCGTCGGCTGCGGTGTCCTCGTCAACCTCGGCGGGGATCTGCGCGCCGCCGGGCGGGTGCCGGCCGGGGGGTGGCAGGTCGCGCTGGCCGATGACCACGCCGTGGCCGTCGCCGCCCCGGAGGCCACCGTCGCCCTGCACCGGGACTTCGGCCTGGCCACCTCCGGGATCACCCGGCGGCGCTGGCGGCGCGGTGGCCGGACGGTGCACCACATCGTCGACCCGCGCACCGGTGATGTGCCGGAACCGCGCTGGCGCACCGTGACCGTCGCCGCGGAGTCCACTGTGGACGCCAACACCGCCGCCACCGCGGCCGTCGTCCTCGGGGCGGACGCGCCGGAGTGGCTCACCCAGCGCAGGCTGCCCGCCCGGCTCGTCGGCCTCGGCGGCGACGTCGTCACCACGCCCGGGTGGCCGTCGTGAGCGCCGCCGTCTGGTACTTCAGCCGCGCGACCGGGCTCGTCTCGCTCGTGCTCTTCACCGGCGTCGTCGTGCTCGGCGCGCTCGGCGCCGGCCGGTTCGCGACGCCCGCGTGGCCGCGGTTCGCCGTCGCGGCGGTGCACCGGAACCTCGCGCTGACCAGTCTCGCCTTCCTCGCCGTGCACATCGCGTCGGCGGTCCTCGACGGCTACGTCCCGTTGAACTGGCTGGACGTCGTGCTCCCGTTCGGCGCGGGCTACCAGCCGTTCTGGGTGGGCCTCGGCGCCGTCGCGATCGACCTGCTGCTCGCGATCGTCGTCACCAGCCTGGTCCGGACCCGCCTGCCCGCGCGGGTGTGGCGGGCCGTGCACTGGCTGGCCTACCTGTGCTGGCCGGTCGCGCTGGTGCACGGCATCGGGATGGCCGAGGACGACGCCGCGCGCGGCTGGATCGTCGCGCTCGACGTGCTGTGCGCGCTGGCCGTGCTCGGCGCCGTCGCCTACCGCGCCGGCGTGAAGCACGCCGACACCGAAATCCGCAAGCTCTCGCCGCTGGGAGGCACCCGATGAGCATCCTGCCCCCGCACCGGCTCGACCTGGCCGGGCACCGGCGCCGCAACGGCGTCGTGCCGTGGGTCGCCTACCACGACGACGCCGGGCGCGATCGGCTGGTGGAAGCCGTCGAGTCGGCCGGCCTGCGCGGCCGGGGCGGCGGTGGCTTCCCGACGGCGGTGAAGCTGCGTGCGGCCCGGTCGCGGCGCTCGATCGTCGTCGCGAACGGCTGCGAAGGCGACCCGCTCAGCGGGAAGGACGCGGCGCTGCTCACGGTGGCGCCGCACCTCGTGCTCGACGGCCTGCAACTCGCCGCGCACGCCATCGGCGCCGCCGAAACCGTGCTGTGCGTGCACGCGGGCAGCCCGGTGCTGCCGAGTGTCACCGCGGCGCTGGCCGAGCGCGACGACCGCGTGCCGGTGCGGATCGCGGAGATCCCGCGCCGGTACGTCGCCAGCGAGGAGAGCGCGCTCGTGCACTACCTGACGTCCGGCGACGCCCGGCCGCTCGGCAAGGAGCCGCGGCCCGCCGAACGCGGGGTGCGCGGCCGTCCGACGCTGGTGGACAACGTCGAGACGCTGGCGCAGCTGGCGTCGGTGGTGCTGCTCGGTCCGCACCACTACCGCGCCTCGCGCACAGACCTGGTCACGGTGACCGGCGCGGTCCGGCACCCGGGCGTCGTCGAGCTGCCGTCGGGCCCGTCCCTGGCGGCGGTGCTGACCGCGGCCGGCGGCGAGACCGAGCCGGTGCAGGCGGTGCTCGTCGGCGGCTACGGCGGGAGCTGGACGGCCGACCTGCGGCTCGGGCTGTCGGCGATCCCGGCGGTGTACGCGCTGCCCGCGAGCGCGTGCGGGCTCGAGTACACGGCGAAGGTGCTGGCGTTCCTGGCGGCGGAGTCGGCCCGGCAGTGCGGCCCGTGCATGTTCGGCCTGCCCGCGGTCGCGGCGGACTTCGCGGAGCTGGTGCGGGGCGGCCCGTCCGCGAACCGGCTGGCCCACCGCCTCCCACTGCTCACCGGCCGCGGCGCGTGCGCCCACCCGGACGGCGCGGCCCGCCTGGCGGCGAGCGCGTTGCGGACGTTCACCGCGGACGTGGCAACGCACCAGGCCGGCGGCCGGTGCCGGGTGCTGGAGGGAGTGGCGTGAAGCTTTCGGTGGACCCGATCGCCTGCCGCGGGCACGGGCTGTGCGCGGACCTGCTGCCGGAGCTCGTCCGGCTCGACGAGTGGGGGTACCCGGTACTCGCGCGGGGACCGGTGCCGCCGGAACTGGCGGCGGAGGCCCGCCGCGCGGCGAACGCGTGCCCGGCGCTGGCGTTGCGGCTGCGGAAGGAGTGAGCGTTCAGACGGCAGTGGCCAGGCGGGTGGCCGGATCGGCGTGTTCGCAGGCATGTGCCCACGAGCACAGCTTCTTGCACCGGTCTTCCACCATGCGGTCGAGATAGCCGTCCGGGTTGTGCGTTCCGCTCGCGGCGGCGGTCTCCAGCTCACTGAGGAGTACGGTCTTCTTGCCTTGCATGAAGTCGATGTACCCGAGTTGACGCAAGGCGGGGACCACCGCGCCGATGAGCCGGCCGACGCACCCTCTCACCCGCGGGTTCTCGTCTCCGCGCCAGACGCCGTAGAGGCGGACCGCGACGGACCGCAAAGCGTCCTCCGTGTTCGGGTGGGCGAGGGTCATCCCGACGAGGGCGTCGATCAGGAGGAGCTTCGTCTTGGGACAGAAATCCTGGTCCCAGTCTCCGTCGATGGCGCTTGGCCAGTGGAGCGAATGGCAGGGGTCCAGCCGATTCGCGTTGCGGCACAGAAGTTCCGCGGCGACTAGCTGTGCGTTCCCGGTCGACCGTAGAGCTGCGTCGACGACCAGCACCGCCGTTTCGGGCGCGACTTGCGGTGTTTCTTCGGACCAAAGGTTGACCAGGAGGGCAACCGCGAGCTCGGCGTTGTCGAGCTTCGTGAGAGCCAGCAGACCGGACGCGACCGCGGCGGGATCGGCTGGGGAGTCCTTGGCCGAGAAGAGTTCTCCCGCCCGCATCGCAGCATCGAGCCGCAACCGGGCTTCCTCGTCGGCGTGCTCGTGGTTCAGCCGGCGATTCGCCTGCCGGGCGGTGAGCCAACCGACCACGATTCCTGACAATGACACCAGCGCCGCCACCACGCCGACCGATACCGGATTCACCGGACCACCTCCCTGTCGCCCTGTGAGTCGCTCGTGGAAGCGAAGATGTGACAGCCAATGGCGAGCAAGTGCGAAATCCGCTCGTCGGACCGCGGGGGAGTGGCTAACCTCCGGCGCATGGACCTCTTCGACCGGATCCGCGGCGCCCGGCTCGTCGGCGTGCTCACCGGGGCCGGGATCTCCACCGCGTCGGGCATCCCCGACTACCGCGGGCCCGACGGCGTCTGGACCCGTTCGCCGAGTGCCGTCGACGCCTTCACGCTGAAGAACTTCATGGCCGACGCCTTGGTGCGCAAGGAGTTCTGGCGCAGTTACACCGATCACGCCGCCTGGCAAGCCGAGCCGAACGCGGCGCACCGGGCGCTGGCGGAGCTCGACGGCTCGGGCACCGCCGTGCGCGTGCTCACCCAGAACGTCGACGGCCTGCACCAGCGGGCCGGGCTCGCCGCGCGCAAGGTTCTCGAACTGCACGGCACCATGCACACCACGCGGTGCACCCGCTGCCCGGAACGGCTGCCGACCCCGGAAGTACTCGTCCGCGGGGAGGACGACCCACGATGTGCGCACTGCGGCGGGATCTTGCAGCTCGACGTCGTCCTCTTCGGACAGACGCTGGACGGCGACCTGCTCGGCCGCGCGCGGAGCGTCGCCGCGGCCAGTGAGGTCTTCCTGGCCGTGGGCAGTTCGCTGCAGGTGGAGCCGGCCGCGTCGCTGTGCGAGGTGGCCGGGCGGACCGGGGCGACGGTGGTGATCGTCAACCGCGACCCGACCCCCTTACGACGAGACCGCGGATTTCGTGCTGCGCGGGGACATCGAGGTCGTGGTGCCGGAGCTGTGCGCCGCGCTGGTCGCCTAGCCGGCAACTCAGGCCGACGTCAGCGGCGCCGTGGCCAGCAGGTGGCTCGCCGCCACGCTCGCGCCGTCCGCACGCACATGGACCGCGAACCGCCGCGCCCGGGCGGCCACGTCCGGCCGCAAGGCGATCTCCAGCGCTGAAGTCAGTGCCTCGGCGGTCGGCTCCGTCGCCGCGCCGAGGCCCAGGGCACGGACGCGGCCGGCGAAGTAGTGCTGGTCGTACATCTGCGGCACCACCACCTGGGGCGCGCCCGCGCGGGCCGCCGCCGTCGTCGTGCCCGCGCCGCCGTGGTGGACGACCGCCGCCACGCGCCGGAACAGGGCCTGCTGGTTGACCTCGCCGACGCCGAAGCAGTCCGGCTGCGCGCCGGCCGCGGCGAGGCCCGCCCAGCCGCGCGCGATGACCGCACGGCGGCCGTGCGCGCGGGCGGCCGCCAGCATCGCCTCGGCGAGCTCACCTGGCGCGCGCATGCTGCCGAACCCGAAGTACACCGGCGGCTCGCCCGCGTCGAGGAACTCCGCGAGCCCGGGCGGCAGCGGCCGTTCGTCCGGCCAGATCCACGCGCCCGTCTGGACGACGCGGGCGTCGCCCGGCTCGGGCCACGGGGCCAGTGCCGCGTCGGCGGCCAGCCAGGGCCGGCCGGTGAACACGTGGTCCGGCAGGTCCTCGACGGGCGGCTGGCCCGCCGCCGCGCGGTGCTCGTTGACCCGGCCGCCGAAGAACGTGTTCCAGCGGTCCGCGTCTTCGGCCCAAAGGGCGCGGTTTTCCGCCTTTCCGGGCGATCGCCACGGCATCGGCGGCGGCGCGTGCAGATCCGAGGGCAGGGTGATCGGGCAGAAACTCGCGTAGACGTAAGCGGCGCCGCGCCGTTCGGCGATCGAGCGCGCGGCGAATTGCAGGGCACCGGCCGCGACCAGGACGTCACAGCCCTCGGCCGCGGCCCCGACCGTCTCGAACTGGGTCGTGACGGTGCCTTCGGCGGCCTGCCGGATCTGCTCCGGCGTCGGCCGTCCCCGGTGCGCGGATGCGGTTCCGCGCAGCTCAGGGCCGATCGGCACGACGTCGAACCCCAGCTCGTCGAGCCAGTCGCGGAAGTCGGGCGGCACGCACAGCCGGACGTCCTGCCCGAGCGCTCTCAGCTCCGAGGCCAGCGCCACCACCGGCTGCACTTCGCCCCGCGAGCCGATCGTGGACAGCAGCACACGCATGGAGAAATCCCCTCACTGGAAAATGGTGAGCCCGAATTGTGGACCCGCACCGGGGCCTTGCCGCAAGCCCCGGTACCCGCTATAAAGTGAAATGGGGAGAGGGAATCGTGTGTCCTCATCGACGTCTGATCGTGCTGCTTCCGATGTGCTCTCACGGCCCGCTCAGCCTGCGCCCGCCCGGGGTCCTGACGTAACCTTTGATGACCGAACCCGGACCCGGTGAGGAAAAACCCGGGCGGCAGGAGGTCAGGATGACACTTCGCAGCGTTCTCCTCGGAGACGAGGTCATCCTGTCCGTCGACGGAGTGTTCGACGGCGGCTTGGCCCCCACCTACCACCAGGCGATCGAAGACGCCTTCGCGGCAGGCGTCCGCCGCGTGGTCGTGGACCTCGTGCTGGCCACGGCGGTCGACGGCGGCGGCATCGCGGTACTGGCCGCGACGGCGGCGGGCTGCACCGCCCGCGAGACCCAGCTGATCATCGCGATGCCGCGCGGCGTCGAAGCCGTCATCACCGATCCCGCGCAGGTCAGGCTGCTCTTGCGCAGCTTCGAGCCGTGGCAGGACGCCGGTTAACGGACCCGGACGGTGAGCCGGAAGCGGCGCAGCTCGCTCTCCGGTGCCCACGACCGCGCCTGCCGGGCCACCACCGTCGTCTCACCCGGCTCGTCCGCGTGCAGCACGAACCGGTGTTCGCCGGTGCCGCCGGCCCGGTCCGCCACCGGGTGGAGGGTCTCTTCGACCACTCGCAGCGGCGGTTCCGGGCCGTCGAGCACCCACTGGTAGCCGGTGCCCGCGTTCTCGGGCAGGCGCAGCTCCAGCCGCTCGCCGGGCGCGACGTCCGTCGCCGCGCCGTCGGCTTCGAGCGTGATCACCCGCACGGGTTCACCAGAGGTAGATCTCGTGGATCAGGCCGTCGGCGGCCTCGGGGTAGGTGACCGAGCCGGACAGTTTCGCCGACGTGGCGAGCATCAGCAGCGCCTCGTGCACGCTGTCGCTGTTCGTCGCGAGGCGCCGCCAGCCGACGGTGTCGACGAAGGCGTAGCCGTTGCGGTCGGAGTTGTTCGTCCAGAGGGCGAGCACCTTCTTGTTCGCCTGCCACGCCGCGGCCGTGGTGACCGCGGCGGCGACCTGCGGGGCGCCCGGCGGGCTCAGCGCCGGCTCGACGCTCGGTTCGGCGGTGACGGTGGTCGTCGCCGCGTTCAGCTGGTCCGGGGTGAGGGGCTGGGGCGCGTTGTCCGGGCTGGCGGCCGGTGCCGCCGCCGCGGGAGCGCTGGACGGGCTGGTCGATGCGGCCATCGCGGGCTCCTAGAAGACGTAGGTCTCGATGATCGTGCCGTTGTTGTTGAACGCGTTGACCGGACGGCCACCCTGCTTCGCGGCGATCAGCTCGATCAGCATCGCCTTGTTGATCACTTCGTCGTCGGCGGCGAGGTGCAGCCAGCCCATGTTCTGCAGGTACGCCCAGGTGTTGCGGTCCTGGTCGTTGCTCCACAGGCCGAGCACCGACGTCGAGCCGGTCCACGAGCGCAGGTTCACCGAGCCGACCTGCTCGACCTGCCAGGTCTCGATGCCGCATTCGCCGTAGGCGATCCGGAAGAAGCCGCCGTCGCCCCAGTTGGTGCTCCAGCTGTTCTTCGCGATCCAGCAACCCTGGCTGTCGTCGTAACCGACGAGCGTCACGCAGTGACCGCCGGCCAGCGCGCCGGCGACGTGCCGGTAGACACCGGTCCGGTAGGAGAAGAAGTCCTGGTACACCAGGAAGCACGCGACGAGCGCGCCGCGGGCCGCCAGCTGTTCCTTCATCGCCGCGGGGTTGCCGGTCAGCGCCGTGTACGACGGCGTGGTCGCGAGCCGGTTCGGCCAGTCGGCGTTCAGCTTGGCGCCGGAGCGGTTGCGCGGGCTGTACGGGAAGTAGTCCTCGTAGGTCAGGCCGACGTCGTGGCAGAACTTCAGGGCGCGATCGGGCATCCAGCCGGTGTCGCAGGTGGCGCCGTCGTTCCCGCCGTGGGTGTAGAACAGGTGCGCTTCGGACAGGTCGAGCTGCAGGCCGGGCTGCCCGCGCGTGAACGCGGCGACCGTCTCGATCGTGGCGGCGGTGCCGAAGGAAACGCAGGAACCGCAGTCGCCCTGGTCCTTCACCGGCGTCACGTAATTGCTGCCGCCGACGTTCCGGCTGTCGAACTGCGCGGGGGCGCCCACGCCGGAAACGGCGGTGGCGCGGGCGGCTTCACCCTGGGCGAGGGACTTGGCCGTCGATTCGAGCTCGCGCCGTTCCGATTCCGGAGGCAGCGGAACCCCCAGCCGGTGGCGGCGCTGGTCTTCCTGGAGGATGGTCATGGAGTTCTCGCCGGTGACCCAGGGATGGCCCTGCGCGGCGAGTTCGGTGCGGACCCGGTCGAGTGCGACCGGTGACGCCGGGGTTCCGGGATCGGCCATGATGACACCCCAATCTTGGACGCCTCACGCGGCGGTGGCCGTGCCCGACCGGTTCTACTCCCGCCGCGGCGGTGGCCACCAGTGACGTCATCCTTTTGCCGAGGAGCAGTTTTGTGGCGGTGGAAAATGGGGTGCCGTCAGGAAATCTCGACGGGCTCGGCACTTTCGAAAACCCTTTCCCGAACGGTCAGTTCTTCGGCGAGGATGGCGTCGACCTGCCGGCCGGCGGACCGCAGTTTCACGACACCCGCGCCGAGCAGCACGAGCCCGGCGAGCACCGCCGGCGGCCAGATCGCCCCGGCGATGATCAGCAGGGAGGCGGCGAAAACTGCCCGGACGGCCACCCGGTGCCACGCGGGACGCGGCTTGGCGTGCCGCCCGCGCGGGGTGTGGGCAAGGGGCCGCGCGAGGGCAGCGTGGACAGTCATCCAGACCTCCGGAATTTCGTCGAACCGGCCAGGACGGGGATTCCCGGCGGTGGTGCCCGCGTGTTCGGCACACGGGATGTGTCGAGGTCGGAGGCGTCCCGGTTACCGGTCGTTATTGCTTCGAGTCCGGATTCGGGAAATGCGGTTCGCGGTTGTTTCCGATGCTTTTCGTCACTAGGGCCGTTCGGCCCGGATCCGCGCGCCGGAGGTCCCGCTCAGGTGTCTCCGTGGCCCTTCCCCTTGCCCCGGGTTTCGCCCTTCCCGATCTTGCCGGGCTTGCTTGCGGGCGGCGGCGCGGGGCGAGCGGGGGTCGGGCGGGTGACGACGGCGGGCTCGAGCGACGGCGAGCCGGCGGGCGGCGGCTGCGGATCGGGCGTCCCCCGATCGGCGAGCGGCGCGGAAGTGGCGGACGGCGAGGTGGCCACGGGCGCGGGCGGCTGCGCGGGGGTGGTGGTCCCGGCGTCGCCGCCCCGGGTGAGCAGGGTGGCGGCGAGCGCGCCGAGGGTGATCAGGGCCAGCACCCCGGCAACGGCCAGCCGACGCCGACGGGCGGGGCGAGGGTCGGAGATCCGGGTGGCGAGGGTGGTGGTGTTGCGGTGGGTGGATTCGCCCTCGCTGGGCGATCCTGCGCCGGCCGATCCGGCGCCGATCGACCCCGCGCCGATCGACTCGGCCGCGGCGGATCCTGCGCTGGCCGCGCCCGCACCAACTGAGCCCGCGCCGACGGACCTTGCGGGGGCCGGGCCCACGCCGGTCGACGCCGCGCCGGTCGACTCGGCGGCGGATCCTGCGCCGGTCGAGCCCGCACCGACTGAGCCCGCGCCGAGCGAGCCTGTTCCGGCGGATCCCGCGCGGGGCGAGCCCGTGCCGCCCGGTCCCGCGCCGGCGGATCCTGCGCCAGCCGAGTCCGCACCGAGCGAGCCTGTTCCCGCCCCAGCCAACCCCGCCCCAGCCGCAAAGTCCTCCGCCGATCCGACCGCCTCCAGCCGGCGGCGCCACAACGGGCGGCGCACCAGCGCCGTCACCGGGGCCGGCTCGTGCAGCATCCGCCGGACCTCCTCCGCCGTCGGGCGATCTCCCGGCTCGCGGCGGGTCATGCGGCGGATCGTGTGCGCCAGCGAGGGCGGCACGTGCTCCGGGATCCGCGGCGGGCGGGTGAGCCTGGCCATCGCCGCCTCGATCATCGTGCCCGCGTACTCGCGCTCGCCCGTCAGGCACTCCAGCAGGATCAGCCCCAGCGCGTACACGTCCGCCGGTGGGCCGGCCGGTTCGCCGCCGACCTGCTCCGGGGCCAGGTACGCCGCCGTGCCCGGGACCACGCCCGTGCCCGTGATGTGCGTCGTGTCCAGTACGTGCGCGATGCCGAAGTCGCCGATCAGCGGGCCGGTCTCGGACAGGAACACGTTGGCCGGCTTGAGGTCGCGGTGGACGACGCGCCGGGCGTGGACGTGGGCGAGGGCCTCGGCCAAGCCGTCCGCCAGTGCCGTCACCTCCGCCGCCGGCATCGGGCCGCCGAGGAGGCGCTCCGCCAGGTTCTCGCCCTCCACCAGCTGCATCACCAGGAAGGTCCGGCCGTTCTCGCTGCCGCTGTCGAGCAGCGCCACCACGCCGGGGTGGCTGATGCTGGCCTGGATGGTCGTCTCGCGCAGCCGGCGCCGCTGGTCCAGCGGCAGCGCCTCCCACGCGTAGATCTTGACGGCGACCTCGCGGCCCAGCCGGACGTCATAAGCCCGGTAGACGCGGGCCGTGCCGCCGCTGCCGATCAGCCTGCCGATCTCGTAGCGGCCGGCCAGCAGGTCCGGTGGCCGTTCGTCGTCCGGGTCCTGGCGCGGGGTGGTGGTGAACTCGCCGAGGACATAGCGAGCACACGTGACGTCGTCCGAGTCGCCCACCGTCGGGCGCCCCGTTCTCCCGGCTTCGTCGGACACGCGCCAGTTGTACCCCGATCGCGTGAAAGGCAAACGTCGGAAGAACGCACTCCCGCGCAAATCGCGTCCGGGGCCGAAACGGGGGACAATCGGGGGGAGAGGCGCACCCGACCCAGGAAGGCTCTGATGGCCGACTACTACGGGAACCAGCCCCAGGACGTCCGCCCGGGGATCGACGCCCGACGGCTGTGGGCGGGCGGCGTCGCGACGGCGGTGGTCGCGGCCCTGCTCGCGGTGGTCGGACTGCTGATCGCGCGGGGCATCTTCGAGGTCGAAGTGCTCGCCCCAAAAGGCGAGGGCGTCTGGGGCAACGCGAGCACCACGACGTACGCGCTGGTCGCCGCCGCGGTGGCCCTGCTCGCCACCGGGCTGATGCACCTGCTGAGCGTGGCGACGCCGGCGCCGTCCCAGTTCTTCGGCTGGATCATGGTGCTGGTCACGCTGATCGCCGTCGTACTGCCGCTGACCCTCACGGTGGCCCCGAGCGCCAAGATCGCGACGGCCGTGATCAACCTGGTGCTCGGCCTGGCGATCGCCATGGTGGTGAACAGCATGGCGGCCAGCGCCCGCACCCTGCACCGGCGCCGGCAGAGCGCGGCCCCGCCGCCGACGCAGCAGCAGTGGACGCAGCAGGAGCCGCCGACCCGGTACTACGACCGCTGATGGACGTCCAGGAGACGAACCGCCGGGTGATCCGGCAGTTCCGCGCGGGCGGCGAGGTGGAGGGCATGCACCGTGAGCGCCTGGTGCTGCTGACGACGACGGGCCGCCGCACGGGCGAGCCCCGCACGGTCCCGATGATGGTCCACCGCGACGGCGACCGGCTGCTCGTGGTGGCCTCCAACGTCGGCGCGCCCCGGCACCCGGACTGGTACCTGAACCTCGCGGACGACTCCCGGGTCAAGGTCGAGACCGACGGCCGCGAGTTCGAGGGCGAGGCGCTGCCGCTGCTGGGCGCGGACTACGTGCGGGCGTGGGCGGAGCTGGAGCGGCAGTACCCGTTCCTGGCCGAGCACCGGGAGAAGGCCCGGCAGGCCCGCCGGGTCATCCCGATCGTGGAACTGTCCGAAGAGGACTGACGTAGTCCTCTTCGGACGGTCCTACTTGCTCGCCACCCGGCGGTAGCGGGCCGTGGCCAGCGGGGCGAACACCGCGATGATCGCGATGCAGCACAGGATCGAGTACAGCGCCGCGTGCTCGGCGGGCCAGCCCGTCGGCGCCGGGCCGAACCGGTTGCCGAACAGGTCCCGCGTCGCGTTGATCACCGCCGTGAACGGGTTCCACTCGGCGATCGCCTTGAGGAAGCCGGGGAGGGTCTGGGTCGGGACGAACGCCGAGGAGATGAAGCTCAGCGGGAACATCCAGATCAGGCCCGCGCTCTGCGCGACCTCGACGCTGCGGGCCGCGAGGCCGATCAGCGCGCCGACCCACGACAGCGCCCACGCGAACATCAGCATCACCAGGTAGCCGAGGACCGCGTCCGCGAAGCTGCCGCGGATGCGCCAGCCGACGAGCAGCCCGCACAGCGACATCACGACCAGCGCCACCACGCTGACCACGAGGTCCGACGTCGTGCGGCCGAGGACCACCGCGATCCGCGACATCGGCAGCGAGCGGAACCGGTCGATGATGCCCTTCTGCAGGTCGTTGGCGAAGCCGATGACGGTGAACGCCGAGTTGAACGCCACCGTCTGGGCGAAGATCCCCGCGATGAGGAACTCGCGGTACGCGGCGCCGCCCGCCTCGCCGCCGATCGCGTTGCCGAAGACGTAGGCGAACAGCAGCACGAACATGATCGGCTGCAGGGTCGCGGCCATCAGCCAGTCCGGGTTGCGGCGGACGTTCACCAGGTTGCGCCAGGTGATGATGCCGCCGTCGGAAATGCTCTTCGCGAGCGTGTTCACTTCGCCACCTCCTCAGCCGAAGCGCCGTGGCCGGTCAGGGACAGGAAGACGTCGTCGAGGGTCGGCCGGTGCAGGGCGACGTCCTGGACGGCGATGCCCTGACCGTCGAGCCGCCGCAGGGCTTCGATGAGGGCCTTGGGGCCGGTGTCGACGAAGATTTCGGCCCGGCGCGTGTGGTCGTCGCCCGTGGGCTCGCCGGTCCCCACCTCGCGCAGCACCGCGAGCGTGGCGGGCAGGTCCGCGGCGGAGGCGACGACCAGCTCCAGCCGCTCGCCGCCGATCTGCGCCTTGAGCTCGTCGGACGTGCCGCGGGCGATCACCCGGCCGTGGTCGATCACCACGATCGAGTCGGCGAGCTGGTCGGCCTCTTCGAGGTACTGGGTGGTCAGCAGCACGGTCGTGCCGTCGGCGACCAATTCCTTGATGACGCCCCAGGTGTCGAGGCGCCCGCCCGGGTCGAGGCCGGTGGTCGGTTCGTCGAGGACGACGACGGTCGGCTCCGCGACCAGCGCGCCGGCCAGGTCGAGCCGCCGCCGCATGCCGCCGGAATAGCCCTTCGCCGGCCGGTCGGCGGCGTCTTCGAGGGCGAACCGCGCCAGCAGTTCCCGGGCGCGCGAGCGGGCCGCCGGTTTCCGGCGGCCGTAGAGCCGCCCGACCATGTAGAGGTTCTCGAACCCGGTGAGGTTCTCGTCGACGGCCGCGTACTGCCCGGACAGCCCGATCCGCTGCCGCACCTCGTCGGGCTGGGTCAGGACGTCGTAGCCGGCCACGTGCGCCTCGCCGGAGTCCGGTCGCAGCAACGTGGTCAGGATGCGGACGGTGGTGGTCTTCCCGGCCCCGTTCGGGCCGAGCAGGCCGAGCACGCGCCCGGCCGGGATGTCGAGGTCGACGCCGTCGAGCGCGCGCGTCGAACCATAGGTCTTCACGAGCCCGCGTACCTGGACGGCGACGTCCGGTTCCGGCTGTGGCATGTCGGCTCCCCTTCCGGTGACACCGACAAGCTAGGCCACGCTGTCCGCTTTGTCCTCCGGGTTTCTCCCGGAGAGGAATCAATTCGCCGAAAGCGTTACCTCGAACTCCGGCGGCGTCCGCAACGATTGGAACACCACGCAGTAGCGCTCGGTCAGCTTCTTGAGCGTGGCGAGCTGGTCATCGGAGGCGTCGGTGTCGAGGTCGAACGACAGCCGGATCGCGCGGAAGCCCACCGGCGCGTCCTTCGCGACGGCCAGCGTGCCGCGGAAGTCCAGGTCGCCCTCGGCGCGGACGCGGCCACCGCGCACCGCCAGGCCCAGCGACGTCGCCACCGCCCGCAGCGTCACCCCGGCGCACGCCACGAGCGCTTCGAGCAGCATGTCGCCCGAACAGGCGAAGGTGCCGTCGCCGCCCGTGGCCGGGTGCAGGCCGGCTTCCACGACCGCGCGGCCGGTCTCGACCTTGCACGAGATGCCGAGACCGTCCAGTTCGGCGTCGGCGTGCAGCGTGACGAGCGCGCTTTCCGGAGTTTCGCGGTACCTGTCCTTGAGCGGGGCCTGAGTCGCGCGCAGTTCTTCGGTGTCCATGCGGCGATTCTCCCCCGGAAGACGAAGAAACGGGGAGACCGGGCAGCCCGGTCTCCCCGCTTCAGCGGTTCAGTGTTCCAGCGTCAGCTCAGGGTCACAGCCACGTCGTCGATGACGAACGAGGTCTGCAGCGAGCTGTCCTCGGTGCCGGTGAACTTCAGCGCGAGGGTGCCGCCGGCGGCCGACGAGACGTCGATCGTCTTGAGCGCGTACCCGGACGCCTTGTTCAGGTTGGAGTAGCTGCCCAGCGTCGTGCTGCCGTTGGCGACGGTCAGCTTGTCGTAGGCGGTGGTGGTGGTCGTTTCCGCGGTGTCGATGTGCAGGTAGAACGTCAGGCTGGCGTGGCAGCCGGCCGGGATGCTCACCGACTGCGCGACCGACTCCGTGTGGGTGGAGCCGTAGCCGTCCAGCCAGGCGCTGTAGGTGCCGCCGTGCGCGGCCTCACCCTGCGAACCCCACTGGCCGATCGCGCCGGTGGTGCCGGTCCAGCTGCCGCTGCCCGATTCGAAGCCGCCGTTGACGATCTTCTGGCCGGAGCAGCCGCCGGTGGTGCCGACGGTCCACGTGAACGACGCCGTGCCGGTCTTGTTCGCCGCGTCCTTCGCCGTCACCGTGACGTTCGAGGTGCCCGCGGTGGTCGCGGTGCCCGAGATCGTGCCGGTGGAGGCGTTGATCGACAGGCCGGCCGGGAGGCCGGTGGCCGACCAGGTGTACGGCGAGGTGCCACCGCTGGCCGACAGCGGCAGGTTCACCGAAGCACCGGTGACGGTCGACTGGTTGCCCGGGTTCGACACCGTGACGGTGCCGGTCGCCGAGCAGGTCGGGTCGGCCGACTGCGCCGGCACCGAGATCGCGTCCCACGCCGCCTTGACGGTGTTGAACTCGGTGCAGCTGCCCGGGAAGAGGTTCTTCGCCGCGGTCAGCGTCCAGGTGCGGTACTTCAGGTACGAGCTGCTGGTGGTCTTGAGCAGCATCGCGTTGTAGAAGATCTTCAGCGCGGTCTGCACGCCGAGACCGGTGACCGTGGAGCTGTTGCACGTGCTGCTCGTCGGCTGCCCGTTGGTCGGGTTGGTGCCTTCGGCCAGCAGGTAGAACCAGTGGTTGCCGGGGCCGGCGGCCGCGTGCACCTCACCGTTGGGGACGGAGCTGTCGTAGCAGTTCTTGTCGCCCAGCGCCGACGGGTTGTACATGTTGCGGATCGGGCCGGAGCCGACCAGGTTGACCTGCTCGCCGACGAGGAAGTCCGGCACATCGTAGGGCGACGGCTCGTTCGCGAACCACTCGGTGGAGGCACCGAAGACGTCCGCGACGAACTCCTGGGTGCCCGCGCCGGAGATGCCGCCCGGGGTGTGGTCGTCGATGCCGTGGCCGTGCTCGTGCGCGACGACGTCGATCGAGCCGATCCAGCCGCCGGCGGTGTTCTTGCCGATCTGGACCTGGGTGCCGTCGTAGTAGGCGTTCTGGTCGTTCAGGCCGACGCGGATCGGCCAGCCGCCGCCGCTGCCGTCGAAGCTGTTGCGGCCCAGCCACTGCGAGAGCATCTTGTTCTCGGTCTGGGCGGCGAACAGCGCGTCGACACAACCGGTTTCGCGGTTGCTGGCGGTGCCGTTGCCCCAGAGGTCGTCCGTGCCGCTGAAGGTGGTGTTGTTGGCCGCGTCCTGGCAGGACGTGTTGGTGATCGTCGGGTCCTTCAGCGAGTACGTGCTGCCCGAGTGCGTGGTGTCGAGGTGGACCGGGTTCGGGCCGTTCCACGCGCTGGTGCCGTCGCCGTTGAGGACGTGCTCCTGCGTCTTGAGCACCTTGCCGGTGGCGGCGTCGACGATGACGTCGAGCCGGCTCGGGCCGTCGGCGTCGCGGCCGACGACGGTGCTCTTCCAGGCCAGCGCCGGCGTGCCGAGCGCGAAGACGACCTGCTGGGCCGGGCTCACGCTGTCCACGGCGGACAGCTGCTGCCGGGCGGTCGCCTCGGCCGCGGCCTTGGAGACCTTGGCGGCGGTGGAGGCGAGGTTGATGGTCTGGTCCTGCGCGACGGAGGTGCCCAGCACCTGGCCCGCCGAGTCGGTCGCGACGACGAAGTCGCCGCCGACGACCGGCAGGCCCTTGTAGCTGCGCTCGTAGGGGACGTACTTCAGCCCGTTGGTCGAGGAAATCGCTTTCTGGGCCAGGAAGACGTCGTCCGCGCTGGCGTGCAGCGCGGCGGGCTTGCTGGCGACCAGGCCGGCCGCCGCGTTGACGGCCAGGGTCTGGGCGTCGGTGGTGGCGTTCGGGGCGGCGGGCTGGGCCTGGGCGGCGGTGGTCGTGCACATCGCGGCTATCAGCGCGCCGCTCGCGGCCAAGACGATGGGACGTCTCAGGTGCATCGAAGGATCTCCTCCGGGCAGGGCGAACCGGCCCGGTGCAGGCCGGGCCGAGAACGGGGGACGGGAAAAACGGTGCTGCTTGGCGGAAATCAGGATCCGGCGCCGAAGGCTCGTGAACAAGCGACTAACGTACGGTCTTATCTACCGGACGCAATATTTCCCAAAAAGGACATTTCTCGCCATTGGGATTCGATCCGCCGATCGTCCACTGAGGACTGATGGCGGATCACCGCCGTTCGGGTGATCTTTTCCGGTCTGAAACGGCAAATGGCCCCTCCGCCGAGATCGGCGGAGGGGCCATTCGATGCCGGGTGAACCGTCAGGCGGTCTTCTCGCGCTTCGGGAGCTTCCAGCCCGGGCGCACGAAGTGGCAGGTGTACCCGTTCGGAATGCGCTGCAGGTAGTCCTGGTGCTCCGGCTCGGCCTCCCAGAAATCGCCCACCGGGCGGACTTCGGTGACGACCTTGCCCGGCCACAGCCCCGACGCGTCGACGTCGGCGATGGTGTCCTCGGCGATCCGCTTCTGCTCGTCGTTCTCGAAGTAGATCGCCGAGCGGTAGCTCAGGCCGATGTCGTTGCCCTGGCGGTTCTTCGTCGTCGGGTCGTGCACCTGGAAGAAGAACTCGAGCAGGTCGCGGAACGTGGTCTGCGCGGGGTCGTAGACCACCTCGATGGCCTCGGCGTGCGTGCCGTGGTTGCGGTAGGTGGCGTGGGGGACGTCGCCGCCGCTGTAACCGACCCGGGTCGAAATCACCCCGGGCTGACGGCGGAACAGCTCCTGCATGCCCCAGAAGCAGCCGCCGGCCAGGACGGCCCTTTCGGTTGACGTGGTCACGGCGTCACTCCTTCTCCTCGTGCGGTGCTTCCGCGATGTACAACTTCCGCGGACCACTGATGATTCCACGTCGGCATTACGGAAGCCTGACGTCACCGAAACGATGATACCGCCCGATTGATATCGGTGATAGTGCCTGGTAGCGTCGCTGTGCGTGGACCAGAGAACGCGGATCCTGACAGCGGCGGCCGACCTGCTCTCGCGGTCGGCGGACGTCTCCACGCGGGCCGTCTGCGAGGCCGCCGGGGTCGGCGCGCCCGCCCTGTACCGGCAGTTCGGGGGCAAGGACGGGCTGCTCGCCGCCGTCGTCGACCACGGCTTCGAGCGCTACCTCGCCGGCAAGCGGGCCGCGGTGCCCTCCGCCGACCCGGTGCGTGACCTGCGCGACGGGTGGGACAACCACGTCTCGTTCGCGCTCGCGCACCCCCACCACTACCGCCTGATGTACGCGGGCCTCTCGACGCCGCCGGGTGCCGCCGCGGAGGCGCACGGCCTGCTGCTCGAGGTCCTGGAACGCTGCGCGGCCGCCGGCCGCCTCAAGCTGCCGCCGCCGCTCGCGGCGCAGATGGTGATGGCGGCCAACGCGGGGGTGGCGCTGTCGCTGATCACCCGGCCGTCGCTCTACCCGGACCTCGCGTTCGCCGTCCGCGTCCGGGAAAGCGTCCTGGCCGGCATCCTCGCCGGGGAGCCGCCGGAGCCACCGGCCGGCGTGGCCGCGGCGGCGACCGCGCTGGGTGCGTTGCTCGGCGGGTCGGCGCCGCCGGGCCTGAGCGCGAGCGAGGCGGCGCTGCTGCGGGAGTGGCTGACCCGGCTTGCAGTCCATAGTGGACATTAGCCCGGACGGCGGTGCCGGGTTCGCCCGTACGCCGGGAAAAGCCCGTCGTGGGAACAGTTCCCCGCCTCGGCGCGCTGTGGCCGGGGCGCGGTGGGACGATGGTCCGGGGCCGGCCTCCGACACGGCTCCGAGGAGGCGCGCGATGCGCGACCAAAACAGGATCGCCCCCGAACGGACCAGTGGCGTGCTGGTCGTCGAAGTGCGTGGCGAGCTCGACATCGACACGGTCCTGCAGTGGACGACGGTGATCGAGGCCACCATCTGCGAATTGCCGGGGCCGCACCTGCTCGTACTCGACCTGGGGGAGCTGGAATTCCTTTCCGTCCGCGGAATCCGTGGTTTGCTGCGGGCGTTCGAGCTGTGCCAGGAGCGCGGGATTTCGGGCTGCCTGATCGCTGCTCCGGGCGGTGCGGTGGAGCGGGTGATCCGGCTCACCGGGCTGGCCGGGAGGGTTCCGCTGTTCCCGCACCGGCTGGCGGCGATCGCCGCGTACCAGCCGACGGAAATGCGGTGGCTACCCGGCTGACGTCGTCGAGGCGCGTGTTTTTCGTGGCGGTGGGCGAGGATCAGTGCGGTATCGGCTGTGCGGCGACGCGCCTCAGCTCCTGCGGCCCGACCCGGATCCCGGCGTCCGGCAGCGCGCCGCACCGCACCGGCGGCCTGGTGGCCGGCTGAGCGCTACTCGCCGCGCATCGAGCGCCGGATCTCGGCCAGCCGGTCCTTGGCGGCCTGGTCGCGGTCGGCGATCTGCTTGTCTAGGGCGTCCGCGGTGGTGTCGGTGCCGAGCCCGGCGACCTCGGTCGCGCCGACCGACGTCGTGTACCGGTTCTCGATCTTGTCGCGGACGAAGTCGAAGCTGGGCACGCCGCCCTCGCTGTAGTCCGGCTCCGGCAAGGGCGCCGCGGGCACCGCGATGGCCGCGGTGGGGGTTTCGTCGACGATCTCGCCGTCCAGGACGTTCGGGTCGCCGTCGCGTTCGGTCATCTCCCGACTCTAGCGCCGGAGTGGGCACTCCCGCCGGTAGGGCAGTGGGTAATTCGGCCGTTGGGCGGTGCCGCGCGGTGCGGAATTCTCGACCCGCACAGCCGGTGTCCGGAGGGAGCAGATCATGAGTGCCGGGGCCTACCGCGCCGAAACCACGGAAATGGGGACGGTCGCCAAGGCGGTCGAGGAGGTCGGGTCGTCCTTCCATTCGGTCACCCGTGACCTGGAGGGCCTGGTGCTCGACGCGTTGTCGTTCGCCGGGATCGGGAGCGGGGTGGCGGCCGCGAATTCGGCGCTGCACTCCTCGCTCGGCAGCGCGCTGCAGAAGTTCCTGAGCTTGATCACGAACGTCAACCAGAACGTCCAGACGGCCGCGAACCGCTACAACGCGGCCGACTCCGACGTCGCGCAGGCCTACGGCGGTGGCCAGGCCCAGGCCGGCGGCGGGGGAGCGGCGGCCGCGGCGGCGCCGCAGCAGCTGGACCCGCGGGTGGTCGACTCGATCATGCGCTCGGAGGGCGCGACCGGCGAGCAGGGCGGCGTGCCCGAGGCGTACGGCTTCCGGCAGAACATGCACAACGGTTACGACCGGATCATCGCCGCGCGCGAGCAGTACGGCATCGGCAGCGCCGAGGAACGCGCCGTCGTCTCGGACCTGATGACGGCGAACGCGCGCACGGCGGGCGCGCTCAACTTCACCGATCCGGGCACCCAGGCCGCGATCATGTCGGGCGCGCACATGCGCGGGGCCGGCGGCGTGCGCGCGATCATCAACCACATGGGTGGCGACGACATCGTGCGCAGCTCGCGGACGCTGAGCGACACGGCGATCCAGCACGTGCAGGGCCTGACCCCCGAGCAGTTCCAGCAGGAGTTCCGCGACGCCCGTGTCGAATACGACCGCCAGGTCTACGGCGACACGACCACCCGCCAGGGCGGGCACACGCAGAACTGGTGGGACCGCTACGGGAACGGCCTGACCCAGCGGTACGACCGCGAACAGCAGGAATTCCTGCAGCTTTCCCAGCCGCGGAACTGAGTGGTTCGAAGATCCAGAAACGGGGCACCTTACCTCCTGTAGCCGAACGACAACGGGAGGCGCGCGATGAACCGGAGGATGATCGCACTACTGGGCGGGGTCGCCGCGATGGCGGGGACCGTGGCGTTCGCGGGCACGGCCGAAGCGGCGTCGACGCCGTGCGGTGCCGACGCGAAGGCCTGCGTCCAGCGCAGTTCGAATACGGCGTGGCTGACGGACGGCGCCGGGAACGTCACCTACGGCGGCGTCCCGATCACCGTCGGGCTGCCGAAGTACCCGACCCCGCTGGGGAAGTTCCACGTGCAGTACAAGGACATCGACCACTACAGCAAGCAGTACAACGGGCCGATGCCGTACTCGGTGTTCTTCACCACCACCGGAGTCGCTTTCCACCAGGGCAGCCTGAAGGTGAAGTCGCACGGGTGCGTGCACCTTTCGCACGCGGCCGCGGTGACGTTCTACAACTCCTTGCACCCGGGTGACGTGGTCGAGGTCGTGCCCTGATCCGTCCGGTGTGGACGGTCGAGCAGGGCGCCGGCGACGGCTCCGAACACCAGGTGATCGGCCAGCTGCGGCGTGCGGGGAAGCGCCCGCACGGCGGGGTAGGCCCGGGCTGCGACGCCGAGGTCGAGTACGGCGATCGCCAGCCCGGCCACCGCCCCGCGGGTGACGCCGCGGCAGCGGGCCGAGGCGAGGACGCCGGTCCACCCGGCGGAGATCAGCAGGTGCGCGACCAGCCCGGCGGCGACGCCGGGCCGGTCGCGCCGTCCTGGGACGAGCGTGCCGGCGGCTCGGGTAGCGGCGAGGACGTCGCCGCCGGTGAGCAGCGTGTGTGCGGTCGACGGTATACCGCCGACCACGGCGGCGACGGCTGCCGCGCGCACGACCTGGCGGATCCGGCCGGCCCACGGAGGTCGCGAATGACTCATTGGGGACCGCGGAGGTCCCGAATGAGTCATTCGCGACCTCTCGCGGCCGGTCCGGCGTCGAAGGCCGTGAAGGACCCCTTCACGGCGTTGGGCCGGAACCGCGCGTCAGATATGCGGCCACCCGGATGCGCAGCCCGCGCACGTGCGGGAGCGCGATGGTGAACGCGGCCGCCGGGCGGTACCCCGGCCACGGGTCACCGTGCGTGCACGGCCCGAGGAAGTAGACGAAGTCGTCTTCGTCGTCGTAGCGGCCCGGGGTCCAGCGCTGAGCACCGCCCGGGATCCTGGCCTCCCAGTAGGCCCGGTGCTTCAGCACGCGGGCGAGCTGCCGGGCGAACCGGGGGAGCTCGGCTTCGGGCAGGCCGAGGCCGCGGCCGCTCCAGACTCGCGGGGTGCGTTCCGGCGTGCGCGCGGGGCAGCCGAAGGTGACCTCGCCGTCCGCGTAGTGCCGGGTCCAGCGAGCACTTTCCGTTGCCAGTGCGTCGAAATCGGGGCCGCCGGTGATCTCCAGCGTCATGGGAAAACGATAGGCGATCAAGCGCGCGGGAGTACCGCCGCGCGGGTGTCGATCAGTCGTCCAATAGTGTATACAGTATGCAGTAGTCACGTCGGACCCGGAGGCCGCCATGTACTCAGTCACCGATCCCGCGACGGGGGAGCGGGTCGAAGAGATCCCGAACGCGACCGACGAGGAGGTCCGCGCCGCCATCGGCCGGGTGCACCGCGGGTACGCGGGCTGGCGGGCCCGGCCGGTCGCCGAACGGGCGGCGATCGTGCGCCGCGCCGCCGGGCTGTTCGCCGAACGGGCCGACGAGCTGGCCGCGATCATGACCCTCGAAATGGGGAAGCGGATCAACGAAGGCCGCGGCGAGGTGGGCGTGGTCGCCGACATCTTCCGCTACTACGGCGAGCGCGGCCCGGAGCTGCTGGCCGACGAGCCGCTCCCGATTCGCGGCGGCGAAGCGGTGCTGACGAAGGAGCCGATCGGGCCGTTGCTCGGCGTCATGCCGTGGAACTTCCCGTGCTACCAGGTCGCCCGGTTCGTCGCGCCGAACCTGGTGCTGGGCAACACGATCCTGCTCAAGCACGCGTCGATCTGCCCGCGCTCGGCGGTCGCCATCGCGCGGGTGCTGCGCGACGCCGGCGTGCCCGAAGACGCGTACGTGAACGTCTTCGCGTCGAGCCGCCAGGTCCCGTGGATCCTCGCCGACCCGCGCATCCAGGGCGTGTCGCTGACCGGCAGCGAGCAGGCCGGCATCGCCGTCGCGGCCGAAGCCGGGCGCAACCTCAAGAAGAGCGTCCTCGAGCTCGGCGGTTCCGACCCGCTGATCGTGCTGGACACCGACGACCTGGACGAAACGGTCAAGGCCACGGCGACGGCCCGGATGCGCAACTGCGGCCAGTCGTGCAACGCGCCGAAGCGGATCATCGTGCTGGGCGACCTCTACGACGAGTTCACCGACCGGTTCGCCAAGCGCGTCGCGGCGTACTACGTCCCGGGCGACCCGGCGGACCCGGCGACGACACTGCCACCCCTGGCCTCACTGGCCGCCGCGGACGAAGTGGCGGCCCAGGTCGAACGAGCGATCCGCGAGGGCGCAACCCTGCGCGCGGGCGGCCACCGCATCCCCGGCCCGGGCGCATACCTGGAGGCAACGGTGCTCACCGACGTGACCCCGCAAATGGCGGCTTACCACGAGGAAATCTTCGGCCCGGTGGCCCTGCTGTTCCGCGCGGAGACCGAGGAGGAGGCGATCGCCCTGGCGAACGACACCCCTTTCGGCCTCGGCGCAAGCGTCTTCGCCACCAACCGCACCCGCGCAGCCCGCGTCGCCCGAGGCATCGAAGCGGGCATGGTCTACATCAACAAATCCGGCGGCTCCGAGGCGGACCTCCCGTTCGGCGGCATCAAGCGTTCGGGGATGGGCCGGGAACTGGGACCGCTGGGGATCGAGGAGTTCATGAACAAGAAGCCCATCCGCCTCTGAACCTCAGCTCGGCTGGAAGAACTCGAGCATCCGCCGGCTCGCGTCCGGGGCCATCAACAGCTCCTGCATCTTCGACGACATCCGCGCGGCGGCGCCCGTGCGCTCGTACATCTCCCGCTCGTACTCCCCGATCGCCGCCGGGAAATCCCCCGGATGGGCGGCCACCGCGAGGGCGAGCACGGCGCCGTCCAGGAGGGCCATGTTCGCGCCCTCGCCCACCGGGGGCATCAGGTGCGCCGCGTCGCCGACGAGGGTGATGTCCGGCTTCGGGGGCCAAGTCAATCCGGGTGGGAGGGTCGTGAGCGCGCGGGGGACCACCGTGTCGTCGCAGGCCTCGATCAGTGCCGTGATGCGGGGGTTCCAGCCCGGCAAGAGGTCGATCAGCCGGGCGCGGGCGGCGGCCGGGTCGTCGAACGGGATGCCGCTCGTCGCGAGCCAGTCCTCGGGGGTGTTGTAGAAGCTGATGCCGATGCGGACGCGGCCGTCGCCGTTGCGCTGGGCCGCCAGGGAGATTCCCTTGCCCAGCACCCAGTAATTTCCTCTGCCGACCATGGCTGCCAGGTCCGGGTGGGTGTGGTCGATGTCGGGGATGCCGACCTCGACGACGTTCTGGCCGAGGTGGGCCGGGCGGGCGTCGGTGAGCAGGGTGCGGACGCGGGACTGTGCGCCGTCCGCGCCGACCAGCAGGTCGTACGGCGTCGTGTGGCCGTTCGTGAAACGCAGGACGCCGTCGCTCGCCGACGCGAACGCGTGATCCCAGTGGACGACGCTGTCGGGGAGGGAATTCAGCAGCAGGTCGCGCAGGTCGGCGCGGTCGACTTCGGGGCGCAACATCGGTGCGTCGTCGGGGGTGTCCTCCTGGAGCAGGAGGGTGCCGTCCGGCTCGAGGAGGCGCATGTCCTGGCCCTCGCCGCGGGCGATCGCGAAGAACTCGTCGAGGAGGCCGGCCTCGCGCAGCGCTCGCTGCCCGGAATGGATGTCCAGCATGCCGCCCTGGCCGCGGGCCTCGCGCGACGGCTCCCGCTCGTACACGTCGGCGTCGATCCCGTTGACGTGCAGCACCCGGGCCAGTGCCAGGCCGCCCAGGCCGGCTCCGACGATGGCGATGGTCATGGTTTCCTCCGATTCACCGTATCGATCGATACAGTGTATCGCGAGAGGCGTTGTAGTGTCCGCGGCATGGTGGTGTGGGAGCGGCCGGAGCCGCCGGAACGGCCGGTGCCGGCCCCGCTGAGCAGGGAGTCGATCGTGCGGGCCGCGGTCCGGCTGGCCGACGCGGACGGCCTCGTGGCGGTGTCGCTGCGCAAGGTCGCCGCGGAGCTCGACGTCGGGCCGATGCGGCTCTACGGCTACATCGACACCAAGGAGGAACTGCTCGACCTGATGGCCGACGCGGTCCACGGCGGGATCCGGCCCAGCGGGGACGGGTGGCGGGAGGTGCTGTATTCACTGGCCGAAACCACCCGGCAGGCCGTCCGGCGGCACGACTGGTTCGCCGACCTGATCGGCTCGCGACCGGCGCTCGGGCCGAACGCGCTGGCCAAGGGCGAAGCGGTGGTGGCCGCGATGGACGGCGTCGACCTGGACGACGTCATGCCGATCGTCGCCGCGGTCGACGCGTACGTGATCGGCGCGGTCCGCCGCGAGGCCGCCGAACGGCGGGCCGAGCGCAGCTCCGGGCTGGACAAGGAACAGTGGCAGCGGTCCTACGGGCCGTACCTGCAGCGGACCTTCGCCACCGGCCGGTTCCCCGCGCTGGCCACGGTCATCCGTGACGCCGCGCACCTGGACGCCGACGAGACCTTCCGGCTGGGCCTCGACTTCCTGCTCGACGGCATCGAAGCGCGTCTCTCGCGGTGACGAAAGTTCAGGTCTGCGGTCGCACTCGCCGAAGCGAATTCGCCATCTCGCGGTCGATCTCCGCCTGTTCGCGCTTTGTGCGGTCGGACGCCGCGATCAGGCGAGCCTTGGCCCGGGCCACCTGGGCACCGGCCCGGTCGAGGACCTCCGCGTCGACTTCGGCCGCGGATTCCCAGCCCGATTGATCACCTTTTCCGCTCTCGAACCGGGATTCGTAGAACTTGATCCGCTGTTCGCGCCGGTCCGCCAGTGCTTCGCGGTCGTCGGCGACCCGCTCGCGGTCGTCGGCCCGCTGCTCGCGTTCGTCGGCCCGGCGGTCGCGTTCGTCGGCGATCCGGTCGCGTTTGTCCGCCAGGTTCGCGCGCGCGATACCCAGGTCGTCCGCTTCGCCCATGCCACCAGGATACGTCCGGTCGGCGTGCGTTGCCGAGCGGTTCAGGGGATGATTCCGCGAGAATCCAGGGCGTCGGCCAGGCGCTCGCGCAGTTCCTGGGCAGTGGCCTGGACGTCGATGTCCGCCGGTGGGGAAAGAACTTTCGACATCACCGTCGACAGGTTCTGGTACGCGGGGGTGAGCGGCCGGACCGCCGCGTCCGTCAGCGCCGCCCGGATGTCGTCCTTCATCGGGTACTGGTCGGCCATCGTCGGGTTTTCCTTGGCGTCGGCTGGTTTCGCCGCGTCGAGCGGGCTGGTGTCGCGGTAGATCGTCGAGATGCTCGGCGGGATCCCGTCGACCAGGGCCTGGTACTTCTGGCTCGCCGCGTTCCGCAGGCACAGCGCCGCTTCGAACGCTTCCGGCTTGTGCCGGGAGTACGTGCTGACGGCGAGGTTGAACCCGCCGATGGTCACCCGGCTGGGCTGCCCCGCGGCCACCGACGGGTAGCGCGTCCACTTGAAGTGCGCCAGGTCCTGCGGCTTTTCCTTGGCGTAGGAGGCGTAGACGAACGGCCAGTTCAGCTCGGTCGCCGCCTGCCCGCGCTGGAACGCCTGGCGGATGTCGTCCTCCTTCTGGTTCGTCAGGGACGGGTCGGTGATCCCCGCCGTGGTCAGCCGCTTGAGGAGCTCCAGCGCGCGCACCGCGCCGTCGTCCATCACGACCGAGCGGCCGTCGTCGGACAGGATGTGCCCGCCCGCCGACGCGACCAGCGTGTTGTAGAAGACGACCAGGCCCTCGTACTGCGCGCCGGTGAACAGCACCTGGTACGGCTTGCCCGCCGCCTTCAGCTGCTCCGCCTGCGTCATCAGCTCGTCGAACGTCTTGGGCGGCGACGGCGTGATCCGGTCGTCGTACCAGAGCAGCTGGACGTTGGTGTTCTTCGTGGCGCCGTAGAGCTTCCCGTTCCACTTGGCGGTGGCCAGCGGGCCGGGCAGCACGTCCTGGGTGGCCGCGGCCGCGTTCGCGCCGGTCCACTCCTCGGCCCAGCCCGCTTCGGCGAACTCCGGCACCCACGTGACGTCGAGGCCGAGCACGTCCAGGGACGCGTCGCCCGCGGCGAGCCGCCGGACCATCTGCTCGCGCTGGCCGTCCGCGCCGCGCGGCAGTTTGTTGTAGACGATCTTGTACTTGCCGGCGGCGGCTTCGGTGCACCGGTCGACCACCGTCTGCAGGTGGTCCTCCGGCGAGATGTACAGGTTGATCGTCACGCCCGCGGAAGAGGAGCACGCGGCGAGCGCGGTGCCGGCCAGCACGGCCGCGCCGGCGAGGGGGAGGAGTTGGCGCATGTCGGCCTCCTTGCCGGACAGGCAACGCACGATTGCAAGCGCTTGCATCGATGATTAGCCTTGATCAAGGCCGGTGTCAATGCTGGTGACGCGGATGGTTGCAAGCGCTTGCAACGGATGGGGTAAGGGGATGCCGGAGAAGCTCGACGACGTCGCCCGGCTGGCCGGGGTCTCGGCGGCCACCGTGTCCCGGGCGCTGCGCGGCGTCCCGGGCGTCGCCGAACGCACGCGGACCCGGGTCCTGACGGCCGCCGCGCAACTCGGCTACGCGATCTCGCCCGCCGCGTCGAGCCTGGCCACCGGCCGGACCGGGACGGTCGGCGTGATCGTCCCCTACATCGACCGCTGGTACTTCTCGCGGCTCATCTCCGGCGTCGAGCGGGTGCTGCGCGAGGCCGGGATCAGCCTGCTGCTCTACAACCTCGGCGACGACGCGGGCCGCGCGCGGTTCTTCGCCGGCCTGCCGCTGCGCCGCCGGGTCGACGCGGTGCTCGTGCTCTCCCTGCCGCTGGCGGCGGCCGAACGCGAGCTGCTGCTGGGGCTCGGCACCCCGCTCGTCACGATCGGGACCGAAGAGCCCGGCGCGGACTCGGTCGGCATCGACGACCACGCCGCCGCGGCCGGCGCGATGCGGCACCTGGTCCAGCTCGGGCACCGCGAAATCGCGTTCATCGGCGAGGGCGACCCGGTGCCGCTCGGCTTCACGACGCCGTTGCGCCGGCTCGCCGCCTATCGCGAGGTCTACCACGCGGTGTGCCGGGAGGACGGCCGCGAGCCGGACCCCGCGTTCGAGACCGGCGGCGGCTTCACCGTCGCGGGCGGGGAACGGGCGATGAGCGCGCTGCTGGGCCTGCCCCGCCGGCCGACCGCGGTGTTCGCGGCGTCCGACGAAATGGCGTTCGGCGCCCTGCGGACGCTGCGCCGGGCCGGGTTGCGGGTACCGGCGGACGTCTCGGTGGTCGGCTTCGACGACCACGACCTCGCCGACCTGCTGGAGCTGAGCACCGTGGCGCAGCCGGTGGCGGAGCTGGGGGAGCGGGCCGGCCGCCTCCTGCTCGCACGATTGTCCGGCGGAAAAATCGCGACATCGCCCGCGATTGTCGGGACGCACCTGGTCCTTCGGGGTAGTACTGCGCCGCCCTCGGGGCGTTGAGCAGCGGTTTTTGCGGCGCTACTCCGTCCGGTCGATTGCGACCTACTCGATCTTTAGGTCAAATAATCGCCGACAAGGATTAATCGCCGTGAGGAGCTGGCTGTGCACTGGGGGTCCGTGCTCGAAGAAGGCGGAGCGGGGATGGTCCGTCCTTACTTCCGCACCCATGGCCGCACCCGCCCCACGCGGGACCTGCCGGTCGAGACGCTGGTGTCGATCACCCAGCGGGGGCGGGCGGTGGTGCGGGGCAGCACGCGGGAGGAGACGGAGATCTGCGCGCTGCTGCGGACTTCGCAGTCGGTGGCGGAGGTCGCCGCCCGGCGCCGGATCCCGCTCGGGGTGGCGCGGGTGCTGCTGTCGGACCTGGCGGACCGGGGGATCGTCGCCGTGCACACCGCCCGGATGGGGTCGGGGAACCGGCCGAGTCTCGAGATGATGGAACGCATCCTGCACGGCCTGAGCCGGTTGTAAGCGCTTTCCTGCCTGCCCGCGCCGAACACCGGTAGCGTTGGGCGCGGCGGGGGAGGGCGTTCATGCGGGTACTGGTGACCGGGGGCAACGCGGGGATCGGGTACTTCGCCGCCGAGCAGCTCGCGTCCGCGGGGGCGGAAGTGGTGCTCGGCAGCCGTGACCCGGTGAAGGCGGCGGCCGCGATCGCCTCGATCCGGTCGCGGGTCGCCGGGGCGCGCGTGACCCACCTGCGGCTCGACCTCGCCGACCTGGCCCAGATCGCCACCGTCGACCCCGGTGAGCTCGACGCCGTCGTCGGCAACGCGGGGGTCATGCTCGACCACCCGCCGCGCCGCGAGACCCCGAGCGGGCACGAGCTGATGTTCGGCACCAACCACCTCGGCCACTTCGCGCTGATCGCCCGGCTGCTCCCGGTGCTGGCGCCGGACGCGCGCATCGTCACCACGGGCAGCTTCGCCGCGAAGTCCGCGAAGCTCGACTTCGCCGACCTGCAGAGCGAACGCGACTACGTCCCGAAGCGTGCTTACGAGCGGTCCAAGCTGGCCCAGATGCTCTTCGCCGTCGAACTCGACCGGCGGCTGCGGGCCGCGGGCTCGAACCGGCTCAGCGTGCTCGCCGACCCCGGCGGCGCGCTCGGCTCGCTGACGCCGTCGCGGCCGCCGGTGCACACCCGCACTGCCGGTCAGTGGCTGCGCGGGCGGCCGGCCGGGCTGCTGCTGCAGGGCAAGGACGCCGGCGCGCGGCCCGCCGTCCGCGCGGTGCTCGGCCCGGACGTCACCGGCGGGCAGCTGTGGGGGCCGCGGGTGTTCGGCCTCCGGGGCCGGCCTCGCCTGGAAGCGCGCTGGGCGAACCTGACCGACGACGTCGCCGCCGGGCGGCTCTGGGCGGAAAGTGCCACGCTGACCGGAGTGGACCCGCTGACCTGAGTGCACAGCGCCGGCGTCCGGGCTGTGCACATCGCACGGTGACGTTGCCGGGACCGCTGCTTACGGTGCGGGGAACCCATCCCCGTCCCGGATTAGGAGGTCGGCGTGGCCTCATCAGTCGGTGTCGATGACTATGCCCTCACCAGAGTGCCGGACCACGCCCGGTACTCGTGGTGGTCGGTCGCCGTCCAGCGGTTCGGCCAGGTGTCCGCCCTGTCCCAGTTCCTGCTCGGAGCCACCGTCGGCTTCGGGATGAGCTTCTGGAACGCGGTACTGGCGTTCACGCTCGGCTCGGTCATCCTGGAGCTCATCACGATCCTCGTCGGCGTCATCGGCGTCCGCGAAGGTCTGTCCACGTCCATGATCGCCCGCTGGACCGGCTTCGGCCGCGGCGGCTCGGCGCTCATCGGGCTCGCCATCGGGATCAGCCTGATCGGCTGGTTCGGCATCCAGTCCGCGGTGTCCGCACAGGGGCTCGCCGCGCTCATCGGCGGCCTGCCGGAGTGGGGCTGGGCGCTGCTGTTCGGCCTGCTCGTCACCGCGATCGTCGTCCGCGGCTTCCACTCCATGGCCTGGACGGCGTACCTGACCGTGCCGGCCTTCCTGATCCTCGTCGGCTGGTCGGTCATTTCCGAGCTGACCCGCCACGACCTCGGCACGCTCGTCTCCTCGGCCCCGCCCGGGCCGTCGCTGAGCCTGCTGCAGGGCACCACGCTGGTGGCCGGCGGCTTCATCGTCGGCGCCGTCATCACCCCGGACATGACCCGCTTCAACCGGTCCACTTCGGACGTCGTCAAGCAGACGCTCGTCGGGATCACCCTCGGCGAGTACGTCATCGGCCTGTCCGGCGTCCTGCTCGCGCACGCCGTCGGCAGCGCCGGGATCACCACGATCGTGACGTCGTCGGTCGGCTGGGTCGGCCTGCTGATCGTCATCGCCGGCACGATGAAGATCAACGACTGGAACCTGTACTCGTCGGGGCTCGGGGTCGTGAACTTCATCGGCACGGTGTCCGGGCGCAAAGCCCACCGCGGGCTCGTGACGGCCGTGCTCGGCGTCGCGGGCAGCCTGCTCGCCGCGGCGGGGATCCTGGCCAAGTTCACCGACTTCCTCACCGTGCTGGGGGTCGCGTTCCCGCCGATCGCCGGGATCATGGTCGCCGAGTACTTCGTGGTGAAGAAGTGGCGCGGGGACCTGGAAGCCGCCCGGGCGCGGGGAACCGTGCCCGAAGAGGCCCCGGTGTGGGTGCCCGCCACGATCGTCGTCTGGATCGCCGCGGCGGTCTTCGGCGAGTTCGTCGAGTGGGGCCTGCCGAGCATCAACTCGCTCGTCGTGGCCTTCGTCCTGTACGTCGTCGCCGGGAAGCTCGGCCTGGTGCGGGGGATCGGCAGCAGCCGGACCGCCGAGGCCGCTCCCGCCGTCCAGTCTGCTTAAGGAGAATCTTCGTGCGCATCGGCATCGACGTCGGCGGCACCAACACCGACGCTGTCCTGCTCGACGGCCGCCAGGTGCTCGCCTCGGTCAAGACCAGCACGACCGCGGACGTCACCTCGGGCATCGTCGCCGCGATCGACGGCCTGCAACGGCAACGCGCGTTCGACCCGGCGGCGGTGCGGGCGGTGATGATCGGCACCACGCACTTCATCAACGCCCTCGTCGAGGCCCACCGGCTCGCGCCGACCGCGGCCGTGCGGCTGAGCCTGCCGGCCGGTGCGTCGCTGCCGCCGATGGTCGACTGGCCGCAGCGGCTCGTCGACGCGGTGTCGGGGCGCAGTTACCTGGTCCACGGCGGACACGAGTTCGACGGCCGCCACATCGCGGAGCTCGACGAGAGCGAGCTGCGCAAGGCCGCCGACGACATGGGGGCGGCCGGGGTGCGCAGCGTCGCGATCACCTCGGTCTTCTCCCCGGTCAACGCCGAGTTCGAAGCCCGCGCGGCCGAGATCATCGGCGCGCAGCTGCCGGACGTCGCCATCTCGCTGTCCCACGAGATCGGCCGGATCGGCTTGCTGGAGCGGGAAAACGCGACGGTGATCAACGCGGCGCTGCGGGAGCTGGCCGCGCACATCGTCGACGGGCTGGCCGCGTCGGTCACCGGCGCGGGCATCACCGCGCCGCTGTACCTGAGCCAGAACGACGGCACGCTGATGGACGTCGACTTCGCCCGCCGCTACCCGGTGGCGACGTTCGCTTCAGGGCCGACGAACTCGATGCGCGGCGCCGCCGTGCTGTCCGGTTTGGACACGTGCGCGGTGGTCGACGTCGGCGGCACGACGTCGGACGTCGGCGTGCTGCGGCAGGGGTTCCCGCGTGAGGCGACCACGGACGTCAGCGTCGCGGGCATCCGGACCAACTTCCGGATGCCGGACGTGCTGTCGATCGGCATCGGCGGCGGCAGCCGGGTGCGCGGGAACGTCACCGTGGGCCCGGACTCGGTCGGCTACGAGCTGACGTCGAAGGCGCTGGTGTTCGGCGGGGACACGCTCACCGCGACCGACATCGCGGTGGCCGCGGGCCGGGCGGACATCGGGGACGCGTCCTTGGTCGCACACCTGGACAAGGGTCTGGTCCGGGCGGCGCTGGACCGCATCGCCGCCGACGTGTCCGATGTGGTCGAACGGATGCGGACGTCGGCCGAGCCGTTGCCGGTGGTCGCCGTCGGCGGTGGTTCGGTGCTGCTGCCGGACGAACTCGCCGGCTGCGGCGCGGTGCACCGGCCGGAGAACTACGCCGTGGCCAACGCGATCGGCGCGGCCATCGCGCAGATCGGCGGCGAGGTCGACCGCGTCTACGTGATCGAGCCCGGCCGTCGCGACGCCGTGGTCGAGGAGGCGAAGCAGGAGGCCGTCGACCGGGCGGTGGCGGCCGGTGCGTCGCCGGCGTCGGTCGGCATCGTCGACTTCGACGAAGTGCCCATCCCGTACCTGCCCGGCAACGCCACGCGCATCCGCGCCAAGGCCGTCGGCGACCTGCAGCTGGGGGCGTGATGCGCGAGATCACTCAGGACGACCTCGACGACATCGCCCGCGGTGCCGCCATCCTCGGCACCGGGGGCGGTGGCGACCCGTACATCGGGCGGCTGCTCGCCCGGTCCGCGGTCCGCACGCACGGCTCGGTGCCGCTGGTCCCCTTGGCGGAGGTGCCGGACGACGCCGTCGTGCTGCCGGTCGCGATGATGGGCGCGCCGACGGTGATGGTGGAGAAGCTGCCCTCGGCCGAGCAGGTGGGCCTGGCCGCGCGCACCCTCGCCGGCTACCTCGGCAAGGAGCTGACGCACATCGCGTGCGCCGAGGCCGGGGGCGTCAACTCGCTCATCCCGGTCGTCGCGGCCGCGCAGCTCGGGCTGCCGCTGGTCGACGCGGACGGCATGGGCCGCGCGTTCCCCGAGCTGCAGATGGTCCTTCCCACACTGTATGGAATCCGCGCGACGCCGATGTCCATTGCCGACGAAAAGGGCAACCGCGGAGTATTGGATACCGTCGACAATCGCTGGGCGGAGCGCCTGGCCCGGTCGGCGACCATCGACATGGGCTGCTCGGCGATGATCAGCAACTACGCGATGTCCGGCGACCAGGCCCGGGAGTCGCTGGTGCCGGGCACGCTGAGCCTGTGCGCGGAGCTGGGCGCGCTGGTGCGCGCGGCTCGAGAGGCGCACGGGGATCCAGTATCCCGCGTCGTCGAGCGGCTGGGCGGGCAGCGGCTGTTCAGCGGCAAGGTCGTCGACGTCGCCCGCCGGACGGTCACCGGCTTCGCCCGCGGCGAGGCCCGCCTGTCCGGAATGGACGGTGACGAAGGCGCCGAGCTGGTGCTGCGGTTCCAGAACGAGCACCTGGTGGCCGAGCGCGACGGCGTCGTCCAGGCGTCGGTGCCCGACCTGATCTGCACGCTGGAACGCGAGACCGGGGAAGCCGTCACGACCGAGGGCCTGCGGTTCGGCCAGCGCGTGACGGTGATCGCCGCACCCGCCGACCCGCGCTGGCACACGCCGGAGGGCATCGCGCTCGCCGGCCCGCGGTACTTCGGCTACGACATCGACCCGATCGGAGTGGCCGGGTGAGCTGGACCCTGACCGAAGACGACCTGCCCGACCTCGCCCGCGGCGCCGCCGTGCTCGGCACCGGCGGGGGCGGTGACCCGTACGTCGGACGGCTGCTCGTGCGCGAGGCCATCCGGAAGCACGGGCCGATCACGATCCTCGACCCGTCCGAAGTGGACGACGACGCGCTGGTGATCCCGACCGCGCAGATGGGCGCGCCGACCGTCGTGCACGAGAAGCTGCCCAACGGCGCCGAGCCCGTGCTGGCCCTGCGGACGCTGGAGAAGCACCTAGGGAAGCGCGCCGACGCGACCATGCCGATCGAGTGCGGGGGCATCAACTCGATGATCCCGCTGATCGTCGGCGCCCGGCTCGGGCTGCCGGTGGTGGACGCCGACGGCATGGGCCGGGCGTTCCCGGAGCTGCAGATGGAGACGTTCGGTGTCTACGGTATCCCGGGCTCGCCGATGGCGATCGGCGGGGAACGCGGCGAGACGACCGTGATCGACACCGGCGCGGACAACCGGCGGATGGAGTGGCTGGCCCGCGGCGTCACCATCCGGCTCGGCGGCGTCGCGCACATCGCCGAGTACGCGATGAGCGGCGCCGACGTGAAGCGGACCGCCGTGCCGCAAACGCTTTCGCTGGCGCTGACCGTGGGCCGCGCGATCCGGCTCGCGCGGGAAGCCAACGAGGATCCGGTCGAACGGCTGGCCGCCGCGCTGGCCGAGACGCCGTACGAGCACCTGCGGGTGCTGTTCCGCGGCAAGGTGTCCGATGTGGAGCGCCGGACCGAGGCGGGCTTCGCGCGCGGGCGGGCCGCGGCGGTGTCGTTCGACGGTTCGAGCAAGCTGGAGATCCTGTTCCAGAACGAGAACCTGCTGGCCACTGTGGATGGTTCCGTGCGGTGCGTGGTGCCGGACCTGGTCTGCGTGCTGGAGTCGTCGACGGCCGAGCCGATCACCACCGAGACGCTGCGGTACGGCCAGCGCGTCACCGTTGTCGGCATCTCGACGCCGCCGCTGATGCGCACGCCGGAGGCCCTGGACACCTTCGGCCCGGGCGCGTTCGGGCTGCTGCACGCCTTCGTCCCCGTCGAGGAGATCGCGTGAGCCTGGCCGGGAAGAACGTCGTGATCATCGGTGGCGGTTCCGGGATCGGGCTGGCGGTGGCCCGGCGTTCGGCCGCGGCGGGTCCGTCGGTGCACCTCGGCGGGCGCACGCGGGCTCGGCTGGCGGCGGCCGGGGCGGAGATCGGGGCCACCTGGCAGGTCGTCGACAGCACCGGCCAGGACTCGCTGGCCGCGTTCTTCGGCGCCCTCGACCGCGTCGACCACCTCTTCACGCCCGGCGCGTCCTACACGGTCGGGCCGCTGCGGGAGCTGAGCGACGAGGACGCGGCCAGCCCGTTCGTGACGAAGTTCTGGGGCCAGTACCACGCCGTCAAGCACGCGGTGCCGAAGCTGGCGCCCGACGCGTCGATCGTGCTGATGTCCGGCGCGGCGAGCGTCCGGCCGCCGGGCGCCGCACCCGCGTACGTCGCCTGCAACGCCGCCGTCGAAGGGCTCGGCCGCGGGCTCGCGGTCGAGCTGGCCCCGGTCCGGGTGAACGTCGTCGCGCCGGGCACGATCGACGGCAACCTGTGGGCTGGGCGGCCCGCGGCGGTCCGGGAGGCGAGCTTCGCGCAGTACCGCGGGGACACGCTGCTGCACCGCGTCGGGAAGGAGTCCGAAGTGGCCGATGCGGTGCTGTACCTGTTCGGCAGCACGTACACCACCGGGTCGACGCTCTACCCCGACGGTGGGTACGCCCTGCGCTGAGCTCGTCTACTGTGGTCAGTCATGCGCATCGCCGCCGGTGACGTGGCCGCCCTCGAACGCGGGGTGGCCCTGCTCGGGTCCGGCGGTGGCGGGGACACCGTCACCGCCGCCGTGCTGCTGCGCCGGTTGCTCTCGGACGGCCGCTCGCTCGAGGTCTCGCCGGTGGCGGACCTGCCGCCGTCCGCCCGGGTGGTGCCGATCGGCGTGGTCGGCGCGACGGCGGCGTTCACCGAGAAGCTGCCGGGCGGGGACGAATTCGCGGCCGCGGTGGCCGCCGTCGAACGCTGGACCGGCGAGCGCGCCGACGCGCTGATGTCCATCGAGATCGGCGGCCTCAACGGGTTGCTGCCGCTGGTCGTGGCCGAGCAGCTCGGGCTGGGGTACGCCGACGCCGACCTCTCCGGCCGCGGGCTGCCGCGGCTCGACCAGTTCTCCGTCGCCGCGACCGGCCGCGGGGTGGCGCCGGCGGCACTGGCGGAGCCGGGTGGCCAGGTCGTCGTGCTGGCGGCCGGGTCCGACGCCGTCGTCGAGCGGGGCACGCGAGCGTTCCTGGCCGGCTCCGGCGGCTGGGCGGCGTTCGCGCTCGCGCCCATCCCGGCCGGGGAGCTGGCCGCGTGCGCGGTACCGGGGACGACGAGCGGCGCGCTGGCGCTCGGCCGCCGCGTGCTGGCCGCTGGGGAGAGCCCGGCGCGTGAGGCTCTCGAAGCGGCGCTGGACGGCTCGGTGCTGGCCCGCGGCCGGGTCCTCGAAGTGGCGCGGCACGTCGGGCCCGGGCAGCACGGCAGCCCGGGCTTCGGCCGCGGCAGCGTCACGCTGGCCGACCACCGCGACGGTGCGCTCCTGCGGCTGGAGATGGAGAACGAATACCTGCTCGCGCTGCGCGACGGGACCCCGGTGGCGTCCACCCCGGACGTGCTGTCGGTGCTCGACCACCGCACCGGCGTGCCGGTGTCGTGCGACGCGATCCGCGCGGGCGTGGAGGTCGACGTGGTCCGCCTGGCGGCGGCCCCGTTCTGGACCGACCCGCGGTGGCTCCCGGTGGTGCGCCCCCGCGCGTACGGCATCGACTGCGACCCGGTGGGCCTCCCGTGACCGCCCGGCCGACAACGCCCCAACGCCACATTGGGTGCGTTCAACGCACCCAATGTGGCGTTCGGTGCGTCCAGCGCACCCAATGTGGCGTTGGTTGCGTCCAGCGCACCGAACGCCACATTGGGGCGCTTGGGGGGAGGGGGTCGTGAGCCTGCGGCGGGTGCTCGCGTTGCCGGGCTGGGCGGCGCACGTCCGGCTGCTGGCCGGCGGGGCCGGGCTCGACCGTCCACTCGCGACGGTTCAGGCCACTTTGGACGCTTCGCGCACGCCGGTGGCGGGTGAACTGACCGTCGTCGTCCGGCCGGTCGCCGGGACGGACTGGCAGATCGACGCACTCCTGCGCCGCTGCGCCGACGCCGGGGCGACCGCGGTGTTGCTGCCCGGCGCCGAGCCGCTCGCCGCGTCGCGCCTGCTCGCCGACCGCCTGGCCGTGCCGCTGCTGGGCACCGGTGCGTCGCCGCTGGACCTGCTCGTCGAGGCCCGGCTGCTGCTCGCCGCTCCCGAAGTGGACCGCGCCGACCTGCTGCTGGCCACGCACCGCGCGCTCGGCGACCGGCTGCGCCCGCCCGAAGAGGTCGTCGCGGTGCTGCGGCGGCTGCTGCGCTCACCGGTCGCCGTGCTCGACGACCGCGGTGCGCCGCTGGCCGGTGAGGTCACCGGGCGCGTCCGGCTCGACGAGCCGGTCCCGCAGCGGACCGAGCTCGGCGACGGCGTGCTGGTGGCCCACCCCGTGCTGCTGCAGCGGCCGGCGCTGTGGGTGGCGGCCGAGCTGCGGGGGACGGAAGCCGCGCGCGCCGACGTCGTCCCGCCCGCGCTCGCGGTGGCTGCCGGGGTGCTCCAGCGCTGGCTGCTGGCCAACCGGCTGGAACTGGAACGGGACGCGCGCTCGCGCACGGCGTTGCTCGGCGACCTGCTGCGCCTGGACACCGAGCCCGGCGCGGACCTGCGCCGCCGCGTCGCGGACGCGGGCTGGCGGCTCGGCGGCTGGCACGTCGGGCTGCACATCGGCGTCCCGGCGGCGGTCGACACGGTGGCCCGCACCCAGGACGTGGTGCGGGCACTGCGCGCGGAGGACGTCGAGGCGGTGGTCGTCGAGCACGGCGACGGCTGGACCGGCTGGGTCACCTTCGACCACGAGCCGACCGCGGCCCGGGTGCGCTCGCTGGCGACCCGGCTGCAGGCGGCGCACCGCACGTTCCGCCTGGGCGCGCACATGGGCGTCGGACGGCCGCACGCGCGCCCGGAAGGCCTCGCGGCGACGGTCGCGGAAGCCCGCGACGCGGCCCGGCTCGCCGCGACCCGGCCGGAAACCGGGCACTTCCTGCACGTCGACCAGCTCGGCATGGCCCAGCTGCTGCTGGAGTGGACCCGCACGGACACGTTCGAGCCGGCCGCGCGGGCGCTGATCGCCCCGCTCCTGGACGCGCCCGGCGACCTGGTCCGCACCCTGGCGGCCTACCTGGACGCGGAGTCCTCGCTCGCCGAGACGGCCACGGTGCTGGGCGTGCACCGCAACACCGTGGCCGCGCGAGTGGCGCGGATTTCGCAGCTGCTCGGCGTGGACCTGTCCCGCCCGGACGAGAGGCTGGCCCTGCACCTCGCGTCCCGGGCGGTGACCCTCGAGTGACTACTTGTCGTCGTCCCCGCCGCCGGTGACGTTGCCGATGCTGGCGGGCACACCCTTGATCATGTCGACGACGGTCTTGCCGGCCAGGCCCGACTTGCCGAACCACGGGTCGGTCATGACCTTGATCGCCGACTCGAACTTTTCGGCGCCTTCCTTGCCGAAGACCTTGCCGAGCTCGTGCACGGAGAAGTTCGAGATCTTGTCGAACTTCTGCATGATTTCCGGCGTCACACCGTCCATTTGGGACAGCTTGTTCTTGATGACGTCGGTCATCTGATCGGTGAACGGCTTGTGCGGCTTGGGATCCGGAGTCGGCGCCGGAGTGGAGTCCGGCTTGGGCTCGGGAGTGGCGTCCGGCTTGGGTTCCGGGGTGGCCGACGATGATGAGGGCGCGGGTTCCGGCTTCGGTTCCGGGGTGGTGTCGGGCTTGGGCTCCGGCTTGGGTTCCGGGGTCGCCGACGACGAGGACGGCGCGGGCTCCGGTTTCGGCTCGGGCTTGGGCTCTGGTTTCGGGTCGGGCTTGGGCTCCGGCTTGGGTTCCGGCGTGGCCGAGGACGAAGACGGCGCGGGTTCCGGCTTGGGCTCTGGCTTCGGCTCGGGAGTGGTGTCGGGCTTCGGTTCCGGTTTGGGTTCCGGGGTCGTCGAGGAGGAGGACGGGGTGGTGTCAGGCTTCGGTTCCGGTTTGGGTTCCGGGGTCGCCGAGGACGACGACGGCGTCGTGTCCGGCTTCGGTTCCGGCTTGGGCTCGGGCGTAGTGTCCGGCTTGGGTTCCGGCTTCGGCTCCGGCGTCGCCGACGACGGCTTCGGCTCGGGCTTCGGGGCCGGGGCCGGGTCGGGCTTCGGGGTCGGTTTCGGTGTGGGCGTGGACGTGAGGCCGCCGGCCGGGGGCTTGACCGCCGCCAGGTCGTCGCCCGCCTTGCCCATCTTCGTCAGGGCCTGGAGCAGGTCGCCGAGCTTCTTCGCCAGCTGGGCCAGCTTCGCGCCGATCTTGCCCAGCGCGGTGGCCACCGTGCCGATCGTCGTGCCGATGAAGATGGCGATCGACGCGCCGAACGTCACCGGGGCCAGCGCTGCCGCGATCAGGGCGCCCTTGATGATCGTCGCGAGGAGCATCGCGATCAGGTCGCGGAGGATGCCGCGGAAGGCGCCGACGATGCCGCCCGCGATCTTCATGTTCTTGCCGGCCTGGTCGAGGTACCAGCCGAGCGAGCCCAGCTGCGCGGTGACCGCGTCCATGTCCTTCTTGAACTGGTCCGCGGCGTTGCCGCTCCACTCCTTCAGCAGCTTGTCGAGCGCCTGCTGGTGCTGCGTCGACCACTCCTCGAGCTTCTTCTTCTCCGCCGTCAGCGCTTCGCTGGCCGCCGCGATGCCGATCGGGTCGCCCATCAGGATGTCCAGCGGCCACCGCAGGATCGTGATGTGCTCGATGAGCCAGCCGATCCCGGCCGTGAGCAGGCTGCCGATCGGGTCGAGCACGAGACCGATCGTCTCCAGCGCCATGCCCGCCGAGCCGATGCCGATCGCGACCTTGTCGTTTTCCTTGACGGCTTTGTCGAGGCCGATCGCCGCTTCGAAGAAGCCCGCGCCGGCCGACGCGTTGTCGCTGTTGAACAGCTCCGAGCCGTGGAGGCTGACGTCCTTGCTCTTGTAGTCGTCGGCCACTAGTCGAACCTCACGATCGAGTTCACCGCATCCTGTTCACCCGACTGGTAGCGCTTCGCGGCCTCGGTGACCTTGTCGGCGAACTCGCCGATGGTCTTCGAGTAGGCGTCGAACTGGTGCCGTGCCTTGTCCGTCCAGGTGCTCGCGCCCGCGGCCATCAGCTGGCACGCCGGGTTGATCCCGAACATGCCCGGGTCGCAGACCATGCCGCCGACGAGGTCGGAGGTGCTCTTGAGGTTGCTCTGCAGCTCGTCGAGGTGCTTGCCGAAGGTGGCCAGGGGCTCCGAAGAGACCGTGAAGCCGCCGCCGCTCACCAGGGGTTCGATTCGTCGTCGAAGTGGTCGTCGGCCGGGGGACGGCGACGCGGGGCGGACGGCGGCGCGGCCGGCGGTCCGGCCGGGCGCGGCGGCGCGGGCGGGGCCGGCGGCGGGGTCCGCTCGGGCTCGGCGGCGGTCTCCGGCGACGCGAAGTCGCCGTCCGGCGGCGGATCCGGCGGGAGGAAGGACCGGACCATGTCGGTCGACTCGCCGTCGCCGTTGATGGTCGCGAAGGAGTCGGCGACGGCACGGGCGGTCTGGCGCTGGGCGTCGCGCACCGCACCCATGATCGTCGCGGTCAGCCGCGCCGGACCCAGTTCGCACGCGCGGTGGCCGAGCTCGAGGTTCGTCAGGGCGCCGTTCGGGGCGAGCGTCACGGTGACCGCGCCGTCGCGGGTGCGGACCGTGGCCCCGGCCGCGGAAATCGCTTCGTTCAGCGCCGCGGCCTTGGTCTGCATTTCCCGGACCTGCCGTTCGAGCAGCAGCTGGAAGTCTTCACCTGGCCCCAAGTTGGGTTGCACGAATTCGACTCCTCGTGACGGGGATCGGGCCGGCGCCCGTGATCCGGACAGGCTAGCGCACACCGGACGTTCATCCACTGCTATCCGGGGATATGCCTGGATGACTCCCCGAAGTTGCCCGCTAATGCCCTCGATCGGGTTGACCCGGACCGCGCTCCGGGTTGCACGATCGAGTCATGACCGAACTCGACGACTACCGGCCGCTGGGCCGATCCGGACTGCGCGTCTCGCCGCTGGCGCTCGGCGCGATGACCTTCGGAACCGGCCCCCTCTGCGCCGACGACGACACCGCCCGCAAGGTCTTCCGTGCCTACACCGAGCGCGGCGGCAACTTCGTCGACACCGCCGACAACTACAGCGCCGGCCGCAGCGAGGAGCTGGTCGGCGAATTCCTCCGCGACGTCGGCCGCGACGACGTCGTGCTCGCCACCAAGTACTCCGGGCCCGACTTCAGCGGCGGGAAACCGCTTTCGGACCCCCGCCACCGCAGCAACGGGCGCAAGAACATGGTCGCGTCGCTGGAAGCGTCGCTGCGCCGGCTGGGCGTCGACCACGTCGACCTGTACTGGCTGCACATCTGGGACGGCTTCACCCCGGCCGAGGAGGTGATGGCGGCGTTCGGCGACCTCGTGCGCGCGGGCAAGATCCGCGCGGTCGGCCTCAGCGACGTCCCGGCGTGGTACGCGACGAAGGCCGCGATGCTCGGCGGGCCGCCGGTGACGGCGCTGCAGCTGGAGTACTCCCTGATCGAGCGCGCGATCGAGGCCGAGTTCGTGCCGCTGGCGCGGGAGTTCGGCATCGCGGTCCAGCCGTGGGGCGCGATCGGCGGCGGCTTCCTCTCCGGCAAGTACACCCGCGACGGCGGCGGGGAAGGCCGGCTCGCCGGCGGCGCGCCCTACCGGTCCCTGCCGGAAACCCGCTGGGCCGTGCTGGACGCGGTCCGCGAGCTCGCGGCCGAGGTGGGCGCGACCCCGGCCCAGGTGGCACTGCACTGGGTGACGCGCCGCCCGTCGATGCCGGCCCCGCTGATCGGCGCGCGGTCACCCGAGCAGCTCGCCGAAACCCTGGGCGCGCTGACGCTCGAGGTGACCGACGCCCAGCTGGACCGGCTGACGGAGGTGAGTGCGCCGGAACTCCCGTTCCCGCACGGCATCCTGGCCCACCTCAACGCCGACCTGCCGGGCTAGCGGCCGCGCGTCGCAAGCCGGCTGACGTCCCGGGGCGAGCGCCCCAATGTGGCGTTCGGTGCGTCCAGCGCACCCAATGTGGCGTTCGGTGCGTCTGACGCACCCAATGCCACATTGGGGCGCTCGCCCGGGCTCGGACGCGCGACGCTAGCCGCGGCCGTGGTGGCCCTCGTCGGCCACGGTCTCCGCGTGTGGCTCGCCGTCGCGGCACGTCACGACCGACACGTTCTCGGTCCCGTCGTTCTTGAACTTCACCGACGCGGACGTGGCCGGGCCGCGGTCGACGTCGTCGGTGCGGAAGCCGGGGTCCGGGCTCCACGACACGAGCTCGACCCGGTCGCCGGTGCACTTCGCGACGAGGCTGCCGCCGGGGACGGTCAGGCCTCGCGGCGCCGGGGCGCTCGCCGAGGACGTCGTGGGCGAGGTCGGCGCGGGGGTGCTCGCGGGCAGCGTTTCCAGAGCGCGGGCCACGTCGCCGGCCGACAGCGGACGGCTCTGCGGGCCGAGGATGCCGGCGCCGACGACGTCGAGGGCCACCGTGCCGGCGCCCGCGGTCACGGCGGCGGCCAGCAGCCAGCCGCCTGCCATCAGCACCACGCGTCCGTTCACCCGTCCACTGTGCCATCCGGGCGGGTTAAAGCGCGGCTAAGGCGCTCCTAGCGTTCGGCAGGAGCCGGGCGAAGCGCATTCGCGTGTGTAGCCTCCCGGACATGGCGACCGTGCTGCTCGTCGAGGACGACCCGACCATCCGCACGGCCGTGCTGCGCGCGCTGACCGAGCGCGGGCACGCGGTGACGTCCGTGCCGACCGCGATGGCCGGGCTCCAGGCCGCCGTCACCGACCGGCCCGACGTCGTGCTGCTCGACCTCGGTCTGCCCGACCTCGACGGCCGCGAGGTGCTGCGGATGGTCCGTGCGGTCAGCGCCGTGCCGATCATCGTGGTCACCGCCCGCGACGCGGAGGAGGAGATCGTGCGGCTGCTCGACGCGGGCGCCGACGACTACGTGGTGAAGCCCTTCGGCGGCGCCCAGCTCGATGCCCGGATCCGCGCCGTGCTGCGGCGCAGCGAGCTGGAGGAGACGGTGGCGCCGGTGGTGGTCGGCGGCCTGACCGTGGACGCGCGGACTCGCCAGGCCTCGCTCGAAGGCGCGCCGCTGGACCTCACCCCGCGCGAGTTCGACCTCCTGCACTACCTGGCGAGCCGGGCGGGGACCGTGGTGAGCAAGCGCGAGCTGCTCGCCGACGTCTGGAAGCTGCCCTACGCCGGTGCCGACAAGACCGTCGACGTGCACCTGTCGTGGCTGCGGCGCAAGCTCGGCGAGACCGCGCAGGAGCCGCGTTACCTGCACACCGTGCGGCGGGTCGGCGTCCGGCTGGCCGAGCCGGGGGCCGGCGCGTGAGGAAGCGGCTCGCCGTCCTCGTCGCCGCCGCGATGAGCCTGGTGCTGGTGGCTTTCCTGGTGCCGCTGGCGATCCTGCTGAAGTCGGTCACGGCGGACCGCGCGGTCACCGCCGCCACGGCGAAGGCGCAGTCCCTCACGTCCTTGGTGGCGACGGCGGGCGCCGCGGCGCTGCGGCCGGCGGTCGACCAGCTCAACACCACCGCCGGCCACCCGGTGACCGTGTTCCTGCCGGACGGCACCGTGCTCGGCGCACCCGGTCCGCGCACCCCGGGGGTCACGCTGGCCGCGGCGCAGGGCAGCAGCCTGACCGTCGAGGACGACGACGGCCGGGAAATCCTCGTCGCCGTCCAAGGGCTGCCGGGCGGGACCGCCGTCGTGCGGGCCTTCGTCGACCGGGCGGAGCTGACCCGCGGGCTGGGTGCGGCCTGGCTGGTCCTGGCCGGGCTCGGGGTGCTGCTGCTGGCGCTCGGGGTGTTCGTCGCCGACCGGCTGGCCCGCTCGATCGTGCGGCCGGTCCACGAGCTTGCGGCCGTGTCGCGCCGGCTCGCCGACGGGGACCTCGACGCCCGGGCGCGTCCCGGCGGGCCCGCGGAGGTGCGGTCGGTCGCGTCCGCGCTCAACCTCCTGGCCGCGCGGATCCGCGACTTGGTCCGGCAGGAACGCGAGGCCGTGGCCGACATCTCGCACCGCCTGCGGACGCCGTTGACCGTGCTGCGCCTCGACGCCGAGGCACTGCGCGATCCCGCCGAGGCGGAGCGGATCACCGGCCACGCCGAAAGCCTGGAGCGCCAGGTCACCGCGCTCATCGACCAGGCACGGGCCCGGGACGCGGCGCCGGGCTCGTGCGACGCGGCCGTGGTCGCCGGTGAGCGGGCGGAGTTCTGGTCGGTGCTGGCCCAGGACCAGGACCGCGCGGTGACGCTGGCGATCGACCCGGGTCCGCTGCCGGTCGCGGTCGGTGAACCCGAGCTGGCGGCTTGCCTGGACGCTTTGCTGGGCAACGTCTTCGCGCACACACCCGAGGGAACGGCGTACGCGATCCGGCTGTCGGCGACGCCCGGCGGCGCCTGCCTGGAGGTCTCGGACGAGGGACCGGGCTTCGACGAGGTTCCGCGCGGCGAGAGCGGCGCCGGCTCGACCGGGCTCGGGCTCGACATCGCCCGCCAGACGGCGCGCGCGTCCGGCGGGACGTTCACCGTGACCCGCGCGCGGCCGCACGGCGCCCGGATCGTGCTGGAGCTCGGCGCGGCTTTAGGGATGCCTTAAGGTGCGGGCAGCGCGCCGCTAGCGTCGGGTGCGTGAAGCTCTTTTCGTTGACAGGAAACGAAAGGAACGCACATGCGCAAGATCCTGGTGATCGCCGCGGCCGGTGCCGCACTCGCGGTGGGCGGCACGACGGCGGCCCTCGCCCAGTCCGGCGCCGATGACGGCCGCCCGGCTCCCTCCTCGACGGCTCCGGTGACCTCGGCCGCCACCTGGCCCGCACCGAGCACGTACCCGACCCGCACCCACGACCTGGGCGACGACCACGGCGGCCGGACCGCGGAGCCGGGCGACGACCGCGGCGGCCGGACGTCGTCGAGCACGTACCCGACCCGCACGCACGACCTGGGCGACGATCACGGCGGCCGAGGCGCCGAGCCCGGCGATGACCACGGGCGCCACGGCCGGGACCACTGACCGCCCCTCGCCGAACGCCGTGAATGACTCATTCATGTCGTCAGACGACATGAATGAGTCATTCACGGCATCGTGGCCGCGACGCTCCACAGTGGACGTCAGCCCACTGGCACCCCGCGCACCTGGATCGGCCCGCGGGTCGGGTCCAGCTCCACCGCCTGCTCCACCCCGGCCGGCGTGAGCACGTCGAACGCCTTCGGCGCCGTCGCCGGGTCCACCGCGCACACCGGGGACGTGCCGCCCGCCGCGCACAGGCCGAACGTGTACTGCCCGGCCGTCGGCGTGAACGGCCGCGCCTGGTCCGGCGAGTTGCCGTCCTGGCCGGTGAGCACCACCGCGAACGTCCAGCCCGCGCCCGGCGTCCCGAACGCGGACTTCGCCACGCTGACCGTGATGTACCGCGTCGCCTGCGAAGCCTGCACCGACGGCGAAGCGAGCGAAGCACCCGAAGCGTCGACGAGCGCCGGTTCCGCGAAGCCCTGGACCTCGATGCGCCGGCTCCAGGCATCCGAAGCCGCGATCGCGTACGCCCGGCTCGGGAACGGCGCCGCGGTGGACGTCGCCGTCGCGGCCGGGTCGTGCGCGTAGATCGTCAGCAGCTGGGCGCCCAGCGGCGAGCCGAACGTCGGCGACAGGTCACGGAGCTGGGCGCGGAACACCAGGTTCGTCCCCGAGTCGATGACCTGGAAGCGCTGCAGGTCGAACGCGCCGGCGTGGAAGTCGCCCGCCGTCGGGTAGGTGTACGTGCCGGGGCCGTTGTCGTCGCCGTCCGGGTCGGTCGTGTCGAGCAGGACCGTGCCCGTGACGAAGTCCGAGCTGATCGTCTTCTGCGCGTACCCGGTGCCCGCGCCGGTCGCGGTGGCCGTGACGACGTTCGCGCCGAGCGGCGTCGGCACGGTCGCGGTGAACGTCCCCGCCGCCGAAGCCCGGGTCGACAGCACAGACGTCGTCCCGGCGTCGGTCGCCGACACGGCGAGGTCGACTCGGCTGCCCGCCGGCGCGGTGCCGGTGACCTGGGCCGTCGCGGTCGATACCGACGTGGGCGCGTCCAGCGTCACCGCCAGCGCCGCGGGTGGCGCGTGCGTGACGTACCGGGCGCGGACTTCGGCGGGCTGCTCGGGCAGCCGCCCGTCGTCGAGGGCCCTGGCCAGCCGCACGGACTGCGACTGTGCCCAGCTCAGCGGCGCCACCGAGCCGACGGACTGCCCCGGTGTGAAGCCGATCGACGCCGTCCGCGGGTCTGCGCCGTACGGGGACGCGGGCAGCGCCGGGTTCTCCCAGATCTGCTCGGGGATCAGCCCGGTGCCGCCGGTCTGCGCCCGCATCGCGCGCAGCAGCGCCGCCGCGCCCGCCCGGTCGCCGGTCTGCACGGCGTGCTCGCCGCGTTCGCCGGCGAGCACCGGCCACAGGTGCCCGGACCCGGTGTTCGTCGAGGGCCACGGCGCCCCGGTCGGGCCGCAGTTCGTCGGGTCCGGCTCGTAGCAGTCGCCGTAGCCGTCTTCGCTGCCCGCCGCCGAAGTGCCGTAGCGGTACCAGCCCGGCCCGGCCGGGGTGTCCCGCTTGATCACGCGGTCGACGACGGCGAGCGACGCGGCGACGTCCGGGTCGTTCGCGGGCAGCACGCCCAGGCGCGGCAGTTCGAGGAACCCCGCGTCGACGACCGCGCGCTGGTCGGCGTCGACCGAGCCGTTGCCGAGGTTGTAGATCCACTCCGAGTTCGGATCGCCGTTCTTGGTCAGCCGCAGGAAGTACCGGCCGCCGTACGGGCCGTTCGAGGTGACGGTCCAGCCCTTGATACTGCGCTGGAAGTGGTCGGCGGTGGCCCGGTAGACGTTCGCGCGCGCCGGGTCGCCGTTGTGGTCGGCGATCACGCCCGCGGCGACGAGCCCGGCGATCTCGGCGGCGATGGTCGAGGGGGAGTACCCGCCCTGTTCTTCCCAGCGTTCGGAACCGAACGCCGGCCCGTGCGCGACGACGAAGTCCGCCGCCGCGCGGATGTGTCCGGTGTAGAGGGTGCGGTCGCGGTCGAGCCCGGCCTGCAGCGCCATCAGGATCGGGTACGCGCTCTCGTCGAGCTGGTCGCCGCCGGAGTCCGGCGCTTTCTTGCCGTTGAGCATGGAGTTGCGCGGGAACCGGCCGTCCGGCTGCTGCTGGCGGGTGAACAACCAGCGCACGCTGGCCCGCGCCGTCTCGCGGTCGCCGGCCGCGAGCAGGCCGGAGAAGCTTTCGTAGAGGTCGCGGGCGAAGATCTCGCGGTAGGACCCGAAGTACACCGGTTTGCCGCCGGGCGCGTCGCCCGCGGAGACCGCCTGCCCCCACGGGCTGCCGAGCGACGCGACCACAGCGCCGGGGAACGTCTTGTCCTCACTGGCTTTCAGCACGTTGACCGACTGGAAGTACGCGTCGGAATCCCTGCCGCGCACCGGGATCAGCCCGTTGTCGTAGTCGCGCCATTCGCGCGCGTACTGGCGGAGGCTCTGGTCGAAGGGCGTGCGCAGGCTCGCCCCGGCCGTGGCGACGGCGGCGCGCGCGTCCGCGCCGAACCCGAGCGCGAGCACGGCGGGCCGGTGGGGCCGCAGGTCCAGCCGCGCGGTCTGCACCACGTTCCCGTCGACCGCGGACGGCGTCGTGTCCGTGAGCCGGTGGTCGCGATCCAGCTGCGCGAGCCCGTCACCCGCGGTGCCGGCGAAGCCGCTCGACGTCGCCAGGAACCGGCGGTCGGCGCGCAGCGCGGCGGCCAGCGGCGTGCCGTAGTCGCGGGCCGGCGCGCTGGAGACCGTGTTCGCGTCGGCGCTGACCAGCGCGCTCGTCGCCGCGTCGACGGTGGCGGTGTCCCCGCCGCCGTTGGCCGGGCCGCCCCCGCCGTTGCCGTTGATGCTCGCGTCGTACCGGACGTAGACCGCGAGGTCGTCGCCAGACCCCCGCAGCGGTTCCAGGCGGGTGCGGATCAGGAGGCCGGTGCGGGCCGGGTCGGCCAGGTACTCGGTGACCAGCCGGTACTTGCCGCTGCGCGGGGTCGACGTCACCTCGCAGGCCATCCCGCCCGCGCTCGTGCGGACCGTGTAGGTCATGTCGCGCGCCTGCAGGTCGGTGAAGCTGCGCCCGTCGGTGACGGCGAACTGCAGCGACTCGACGTTCGTGTTGTCGATCACCGGCGCGTAGACATCGGACAGCACGCCGCCCGCCACCGTGAACCACGCCTTGCTCGTCGTGTTCCGCGCGGTGCCGAGGCAGTCCTTGCGGGCCAGGCCGAAGTGCGAAACCGCACCCGGCCCGGGCGCCGGCGCCGCGGCGGCCACCGGAGCGGAGAGGAGGGGCGCGGCGAGCACCGCGCACAGCACCACGGACCACATCGACCGAGTCATCCGCCCATCCGATCACGCCGGGCGCACCACGCACCAGGGCCGAACGCAGCAGGAAAGTCGTTGCCGGCGATTGAGATACCGGACCGGTGGGTAGCAAACGAACAGTCCCCCGGGGAGGTGAACGTGGAAGAGCTGGGATCGGACGGCTGGCGGTACCGCGGCACGATTTCGCCGCGGACGTTGCCGAGCCTGCGCCGTCACCTGATTTCGTGGCTGCGGCGGCGGGCCGGCGACGAGGTCGGCAGGCAAGCCGACGACGTCGTGCTGGCGTGCTGGGAAGCCATGGCGAACGTGCTCGGCCACGCGTACGGCGGCCGGGCGGGGTTGATCGACGTCCGCGCCCGGATCGACGACGACGTGCTGATCATCACCGTCGCCGACCAGGGCCGCTGGGAGTCGGTCACCGAGCGCGCGGACGGCGGCCGCGGCCTGCGCCTGATCCAGGCGCTCGTCGACGGGCTCGACCTGCGCTCCACCGACGACGGGACGGTGATCACGCTGACCTGGCCGTTCCCGGTGCGCCGCACCGCCTGAGCGGGCTCAGCCGGCGGACAGGTCTTCCACGAACCGGGCGGCGACGTCCCGCAGCTTCACGTTGGTGCGCTGGGACTCCGCGATGAGCCGCTTCATGGCATCTTCGGCGCTGACCCGGTGCACGGCCATCAGGATGCCCTTGGCCTGCTCGATCACCGCCCGCGTGCGCATCGCCGCTTCGAGTTCGGTGGCCTGCCGCCGGGCCTGGCGGTACCGCCGGGTCGTGCGCAGCCCGAACGAGACGATCGTGGTGTAGAGGTGCAGCAACCGCGAGTCCGTCTCGGCGAACCCGTGATCGCCGTAGCCGAAGAGGTTGAGCGCGCCGGAGAGCGTCTCGTCCACGCGCAGCGGCGCGGCGAGGTAGCTGCCGACCCCGAGCCCGCGGGCGTGCGCGGTGAAGGAGGGCCACACGAGATCCGCGGCGGCCGTCGGCAGCCGCACGATCTCCCCGGTCGCCGCGGCCCGCAGGCACGGCCCCTCACCGGCGGCGTACTGGAACCGGTCGATCTCGACGGCCCGCTCGTCGGTGGACGCCGCGGTTTCCGCTTCCCCGTCCCGGATCGCGGTGATGCTGGCCATGTCGGCCCCGGGCACGGCGCGGACGGCTTCCGCGCACACGGCTTCGAGGATTTCCGCCTCGGCGGGTTCGGACTCCAGGACGTCGGTGAGCCCCGCCATCGCGGCGGTCAGCTCGTCGAGGTGCTCCGGCGGGATCGGTTCTCCGCTCACGCGATCATCTCCGTCCCGGATGGCGGTGGTCCAGCGCACCGCTGCTGCTTCAACGGAACGGCGAAACCTTACCCGCGGGTGGTGCGTCTTCCGCAACACCCCGCGCGGGACGGCGCCGGCCGGGGTCGCGAATGAGTCATTGGCGACTGTGCTCGGCCGGCTGGACTCTCATGCCGGGCGCCGGGAGGTCGCGAATGAGTCATTGGCGGCCTCGGTGGTCCCGAATGAGTCATTCGCGACCACGCTCGGTCGGCTGGACGCGAGCGGTCGGGCCTGGTGGCGGGCACCGGGTTCGGGTTCACCGGCCGGCGGTGGGTCGGCGGGCTGGGTGGGTTCCGGTTGGTTCGGCTGCAGTTGGCGGATGCCGGGCGCCGGGAGGTCGCGAATGAGTCATCGGCGGCCCCAGCGGTCCCGAATGAGTCATTCGCGACCACGCGCACCGACCGACCGCGAGACCGAGACCACGAGACCGGGACCGGGGGAGTAACGGTGGTTCCGGCCCGGCGCTCGCTGCTGAACGTCGTGGGTTGGCGCCGGGAACCACCTCGCGACGGCCGGCGGTACAACCCACCCCGCGACCGTCGCTTCGAGTGACGTACCCCGTGCGCAGCGAGTCAACCCTTCAACGGACGGTAACCTTCGCGACTTGGGCGAGACCGGACACCCGCAGCACGCGTTCGAGCAGCCGCGGGGCGATCAGTTGCAGGTCGTGCTCGCCGGCCCGGTCGAACAGCACCGCGATGCCCGCGCTGTCGAGGTAGGCCACGCCGGTGAGGTCCACGGTGACCGCGGTCCCCGCCGCCAGCTCGTGGTCCAGGGCCGCGCCGAATTCGCTGGCGTTGCTCATGTCGATCTCGCCGGTGACGCTCAAGGTCCGGTCGCCGTCGTCGCCCCGCCCGGCGACCAGTGTGAGAGGCGTTCTCACGAACCGATTCTCCATTCCAGCGTGACGGTGGTCCCGTGGGAATCGTGCCGGATGGTGACCGCGTCGGCCAGTGCTTCCATCATCGGCATGCCGCGGCCGCGCAGCACGTGGTTGTCCGGTGGGGGTTGCCGCCAGCGGCCGCCGTCGGTGACCACGACGACGATGTGGGAGCCGGTGAAGCGGGCGGACAGGTGCGCACTGCCGCCGGCCCCGCCGGGATAGGCGTGCTCGACGGCGTTGGCGCAGGCCTCGCCGGTCGCGACCAGGACGTCCTGCGCCAGGTCGGACTCGAGCTCCGCGTTGGCCAGCCACGCGCGCAGCCAGGTGCGGGTCGAGGCCAGACTGTTCGGGTGCGCCTCGAAGTCGAGCACCAGCGGGGGTACCGAACGGCGGTAGAGCAGCAGGGCGACGTCGTCCTCGTAGCCGTCGGCGGGCCGGAGCCGGCCCATCAGCGCGGCCGCGAGGTCGGTCAGCTCGGCCTCCCGGACGTCGTGCGCCACGGCGGTGGCGCGGGTGATGCCGTCGTCGAGCGACTCGCGGCGGCGTTCGACGAGCCCGTCGGTGTAGAGCATCAGCAGCGAGCCGACCGGCACGACCGTCGTCGCCTCCGGCCGGTCCACCTCGACGCGCACCGCGAGCGGCACACTGCCGCCCGCGTCGAGGAACTCCGAGGAGCCGTCGCTGTGCACGAGGGTGGCGGGCGGGTGCCCGGCGCTGCTGTAGGTCAGCGTGCCGGTGGCCGGGTCGAGGACCCCGCAGAAAACGGTGGTGCACAAGGCACCCGGCAGCCGGTCGGCGAAGCGGTCGAGGGTCTTCAGGGTGTGGGCCGGGCCGTTGGCCTCCAGCAGCAGCGCGCGGCAGGCACTGCGCAGCTGGCCCATCACCGCGGCCGCGTCGAGGCCCCGGCCGACGCAGTCACCGACGACGATGCCGATCCGGTCGCCCAGCACGATGACGTCGTACCAGTCGCCGCCGACCTCCAGGGGCGGGGTCGCCGGTTCGTAGCGCACCTCGAAGCCGTCGGGAAGCCGGGCCGGGCCGAGGATCGACCGCTGCAGCGCGAGCGCGACCTCCCGCTGGCGGTCCTCGCGGTGGGCGCGGAGCAGGGCGTGCGCGATCGTCCCGGCCTGCAGGGCCAGCAGCGTCCGGTCTTCGGTGCCCAGCGACCGGCCCGTCGCGGGCTCGACCCAGAGCGTCAGCCGGCCACCGGGGTGGTCGACGGAGGCGCCCGCCCCGCCGTCCGCCGCCGTGGTGTGCAGGGCCGGGAGCGAGCGGAGCCGGTCGAGGATCGCGCGCAGCGGTGCGGCCAGGCTGGTCCAGCCGTGGTCGCCGGGGTCGGTGGAGGTGAGCTCCGGCTCGCCGTCCGGCGGCCAGGTCACCGCGAGGACGCGCTCGGCTTCCCAGAGCTCGCGCAGCAGGTCGAGTGCGGTGTGGAGCACGTCCGGCACCCCGCTGACCCCGGCGAGGCGCTGGTTCATCGCGGCGAGCGCGGTCTCGCGCTGCCCGGCGTAGCGCTCGGCCGTGACGTCGCGGACCGTGCCGACCAGCCGGCGGCGGCCCTCCTCGTCGTGCAGCGCGTTGTAAGCGATCGCGGCCCACACCCGGTGCCCGTCCCGGTGCCGCAGCGGCACCACGAAGCTGCCGGCCGGCTCGTCCCGGATTCGGCCGAAGGCCTCGGCGACCTGCCGGTGGGCCACCGGATCCGCGTCGCGGTCCGGCCACCACGGGAACGGCTCGGCGTAGGGCAGCCCGTCCGGGCCGGCGCCCAGCACTTCGGTGAACGCCGCGTTGATCTCGACGACCCGGCCCTCGGTGTCGCTGACGAAGAAACCTTCCTGCAGCGACTCGATCAGGGCCGCGCGCCACCGGGAGTGCTGCGACCGCAGCCGGGCGAGCTGGATGGTCGTGCGGACCCGCGCGACCAGCTCCCGCGCCGAGAACGGCTTCACGAGGTAGTCGTCGGCCCCGGCGGCCAGCCCGTCGACGGCGGCCTCCTGCCCGGCCCTGGCCGAGAGCAGCAGCACGGGCACGGCGGCGGTGCGCGGGTCGCGGCGGAGCTCGGCGAGCAGCCCCAAGCCGTCCAGCCGGGGCATCATCACGTCGCTGATGATCAGCTCGGGTGGGTCGGCGGCCGCCGCGTCGAACGCCTCGACGCCGTCTCGCACCGTCGTGACCGCGTAGTCGTCTCGCAGCAACCGCACGAGGTAGTCGCGCATGTCGGCGTTGTCGTCGGCGACCAGCACGCGGGCCCCGGCGGCCGACGCGGGCGCGGGCGGCACCGGGTCGCCCTCCTCGGCAGGCAGCCAGCGCAGGGCTTCCTGCAGGTACGGCTCGGCGGTGTCCGTGGCGAACCCGCCCGGGGACGGCTCCGCGATGAGGTCGGCGGGCAGGTGCCGGGTGCCCAGCGGCAGCCGGATCCGGAACGTCGTCCCGGCGCCGGGCGTGCTCTCCGCGGCGATGGTCCCGCCGTGCATGCCGACGAGTTCGCGCACCAGCGCCAGCCCGATCCCGCTGCCCTCGTTCGAGCGGGCCCGCGCCGACGGGATCCGGTGGAACCGCTCGAACAGCCGCGGCAGCTCGGCGGCGTCGATGCCGATCCCGGTGTCGGACAGGGTGACCACCGCGTCCGGGCCGTCCCGGGCGGTCGTCACGTGGATCGCGCCGTCGAAGGTGAACTTGACCGCGTTGGACAGCAGGTTGAAGACGACCTTCTCCCACATCCCGCGGTCGACGTGCACCGGCTCGCCCAGCGGCGGGCAGTCGACCTCGAACGCCAGCCCGGCCCGTTCGACGGCGGCGCGGAAGACGCTGGCCAGCTCCGCGGTGAACGCGGCCAGGTCCACCGGCTCGAAGCGGGCCTGCATCCGGCCGGCCTCGATGCGGGAGAAGTCGAGCAGGTTGTTCACCAGCCGTCCCAGCCGCAGCGCGTTGCGGTGGATGACGGCGATCTCCTCGCGCACGCGCTCGTCGACGTCGCCGAGCGTCTGGTCCAGCTCGGCGACGGGGCCCAGGATCAGGGTGAGCGGGGTCCGGAACTCGTGGCTGATGTTCGCGAAGAACGTCGTCTTGGCCACGTCCAGCGCGGTCAGCTCCTCGGCGCGCTGCTGCTGGACCCGGTAGGCGATCGCGCCGTTGACCAGCGCCGTCGTCTGCTGGGCGACGAGGCCGAGGAACGTCCGGTACGACTCGTCGAGCGCGCGCCCGGCGCTCGCCGCGAGCACGATCACGCCGGTCGCGGCGGTCCCGGCGTCGCCGGGCAGCGGCAGCACCATGGCTTCGGTGGGCGGCGTGGACCAGCCACCCGGCGGCAGCTCGCCGAACGCCTGGCCCGACACCGTCCGCGGCAGGCCGTCGGCGAGCACTTCCGCCAGCGGCCAAGCGGCCGGTTCGCCCGCGCCCTCGCCGCCGGGGGTGACGGCGGCCGGCGTCAGCTCGCCGTCGTCGCCGCGGAGGTGGATCGCGCCGTACGGGACGTCGGACCCGGCGTTCGCCAGCACTTCGGCGACCAGCTCACAGGCCTCGCCGACGGTCCGGGCGACCCCGGCCTGGGCCCCGAGGTCGCGCAGCGTCGCCATCCGGCGCTCGCCGATCACGCGCTCGGTGGTGTCGGTGACCGCGGTGAAGACCGCGCGGACCGCGCCCGCGTCGTCGTGCACCGGGCTGTAGGAGTACGTCCAGTAGGTCTCTTCCCAGTAGCCGTGCCGGTTCATCGGCAGCAGCAGGTCTTCGGACCAGGTGGCCTCGCCGCTGGTCATCACGCTGTCGAGCATCGGGCCGATGATGTGCCAGATCTCGTCCCAGACCAGCGCACCCGGTTTGTCGAGCGCGGGGTGCTTGGTGCCGAGCAGCGGCAGGTAGGCGTCGTTGTAGAGGAAGCGCAGCTCCGGCCCCCACCAGACGATCATGGGGAAGCGGGAGGTGAGGCAGATGCGCACGGCCGTCGTCAGGCTCGCCGGCCAGCCCGCCGGGTCGCCCAGCGGGGAGGAAGCCCAGTCGAAGTCCCGCATCCGGGCGGCCATCCGGCTGGTCCCGGGAAACACGGCGCGGTGGCCGGACTCTTCCCCGACGCTCATCACACTCCCGGTTCGCGCGGCCCGGGGTGAGCCTACTCGACCCGGCAGGCTCCCGCCGCGTACGAGCGGTCGCGCGCGGATGCGGCCACCCGGGTGCTGCGGCGCTGGTGCGATGGTCGCGAATGAGTCATTGGCGGCGTCGGCGGTCGCGAATGGGTCATTGGCGGCGCCGGGCGTCCCGAATGAGTCATTGGCGACCTCAGCGGTCCCGAATGAGTCATTCGCGACCACGGCCGCCCGCCACCCGGAGTGCGGCGGGACCCGCGCCCGTCAGTTCCCGCTGAGCAGCCAGGTCATCGTGATCGTCGTACCGTCCTCGCGGTGCACCTTGGCGCTGTGGTCGGCGAGGGTGTCGATGAGCAGCAGGCCGCGGCCGCGCAGGCCGTTCGTCGACGCCGGTGGCAGCCAGGTGCCGAAGTCGGTGACCGTCACCGTGAGCCGGCCGCCCAGTGCTTCGGCGCGGACGTCGATCGAGCCCGGTTCGCGGTCGTGGTAGGCGTGTTCGGCCGAGTTGGCCATCGCTTCGTAGCCGGCCAGGACGATGTCCTCCTGCCGTTCCTCGCTCAGGCCGAGCGGGCGCAGCCAGTCGGCCAGTGCCTCGCGCAGGCGCGGCAGAAGGCCCGCGATCGCGGGGCTGCGCCGGTGGAACGACGCCGCGGGAGCGGGTGCTCCCGGGGGGAGGGGGTCCGTCATGGGGCGTCCTCTCCGCGGTGGCGCACGTGGATGACCGCGATGTCGTCGTCGTGCCGTCCGCGCGTCAGTTCCTGGACGAGCTTGTCCCACGCCGTCTCGAGGTCGGTCGCGGTCAGCAGCGCGGGGATACCCGCGAGCAGCCATTCGATGCCCAGCGTCAGGTCGCGGGTGCGGCTCTCGACCAGCCCGTCGGTGTAGAGCACCAGGTCCGAGCCGGGCGGGAACCCGGCGGAGCGCTGCGGGAAGGCCGAGCCGACGCCGAGGGGCTGCGCCAGCGCCTCGCCGATCTGCTCGGGCGGCTCGCCCGGGCGGACCAGGATCGCGGGCAGGTGGCCGGCGTTGGCGTAGGTCAGCGTGCCCTCGTCGGGCCGGTGGACCGCGTAGAAACAGGTGACGAAGCTCTCGCCGAACAGCCCGCCGGCCAGCTCGGAGACGTGGCGCAGGACCTCCGACGGCGGCAGGTCGAGCCGGGCGTAGCAGCGGATGGCCGTCCGGACCTGGCCCATCACCGTCGCGGCCGTGACGCCGTGGCCGACGACGTCGCCGATGACGAACGCCGTCCCGCCCGACGGCAGCCGGAGCACGTCGAACCAGTCGCCGCCGACCTTGCTGCCGGTGGCCGCCGGCAGGTACCGGGTGAAGACGTCGAGCCCCGGCGTGGCCGGGGCGACCGGCAGCATGCTGCGGGTCAGCTCCGTGGCGAGGGTGCGCTCGCGTTCGTAGAGGCGGGCGTTGTCGAGGGCGATGGCCGTGTACGCGGCGATGCCTTCGGCGAGGTACTCGTGCCGCGCGGTGAACCGGTCCGGCTCGGGGTGACCGAAGAAGAACCCGCCCAGCACCTCGCCGGTGGTCGGGCTGAGCACCGAAACGGCCAGGTAGCTGCACACGGGCAGGTGCCCGTCCGGCATCCCGTGGTACGGCGCGTTCTTCCCGAACCGCGCGTCCTTCGTGATGTCGGGGCTGCGCACGGTGCCCGCGCCGTCGAAGGTCGGCGCGAAGACTTCGGTGTTGCGCGGCATCGGGAACCGGGCGAACGCCTCCCGCGGCACGCCCGAGATCGTGTACAGCGTGTAGGACTCGCCGAATTCGTCGACCAGGTTGTAGAAGAACGCGCCGAAGCCGGCGCCGGTCGCCTTGGTGGCGGCGTCGGTCGCGTCCTGCACGATGCGGTCGATGTCGAGCTGGGCGGTCAGCTCGCGGCCGGTGGAGTGCAGCGCGTCGAGCACCACGGCTTCGCCCCGCAGGCGCCCGACGGTGGTGGCCAGGTCCGCGGTGGCGGCTTCGACGACGGCGGCGACGAGCGAGGGCAGCTCGCCCACGTCCTCTGTGGTGTAGACCACGCTGGCGTCGTCGCCGGAGGTGATCGCGATCGCGCCGGTGATCCGCTCGCCCGGCAGCAGCTCGGCCAGCACCGCGCGGTCGGTCACGGCCGCCGCGGCGCGCTCGCCCAGCACCGCGTCCGCTTCGGCGGGGGAGAGGGGCCGGATCCCGGTGGTGGCCGGGGAGAACGCCCGGCGCACGGCGTCGAGCACTTCGTCGGATCGCGGATCGGGCGGCATCAGGGCGCCAGTGCTTCGGACAGCGAAGGGTAGATGGCGAATTCGTCGGTCAGCCGGGTCAGTTCCAGCGGGCGCAAGGTGATCCGGCCGCTGGCGACCACCCGCAGCTGAGCGGGCGAGGTGAGCCCGCGGTGGGCCCGGACGAGTTCGGCCATGCCCGCCGACGCCAGGAAGGTGACGGCGGTGAGGTCGATGACGAGCAGCGCGGCCTCCGACCGGGCCGCGCGTTCGGCCAATCGGCGCAGTTTCGGTGCCAGCGCGAGGTCGAGCGCGCCGTCGACCCGGAGCACGGCCGCGCCGTCGCGGTCCTCCAAGGCGACCGATCCCGCCGGACCGGCTGTGCCGCCGAGTGCGTCCCCGGTCACGTCTCTTTCGGCCATGGCGCACATCCTGCCTGTTCGCGGGCGTCCCCGAAAGCCGAGTGGGTGCTGACGCGGCGGCGCGGCGTGCGGGCGGGCATGATTGACACCGGTTGAGCAGACAGCCTTCGTGATCAAGCACGCCCTCCGGAATCCGGTCGGCAGTGCCGAAGGCAGGAGCAGATGTCTATGACCGACCCCACCCATACTGAAAGCGCACCGGCCGCTGTGCCGTTCGGGGAGTTCCGGATCGCCCGTACGGAGGAGGGCGGCGCCGTCGTCGTCGAGGTCGCCGGGGACGTGGACACGACCACCGCGCCCACGCTCGTGCGGGCCGCCGACGAGGAGCTGGCGGCGCAGCCGCCGGTGCTCGTGGTCGACCTGACCCGCGTCGAATTCCTCGCCTCGCCGGGGCTGACCGCGCTGCTGACGATCCACCGCAACGCCGCCGCGGGCACCTCCGTGCGGATCGTCGCGAGCGGCCGGGCCACGCTGCGCCCGATCCAGCTGACCGGCCTCGAGGACAGCCTCTCGCTCTTCCCGACCCGGGAAGCGGCGCTGGCCGGGTCCTGACCCGCGTCGTCCCGGCCGTGCTCAGCCGGCCGGGACGGCCAGGCGTTCGATGGCCAGCAGCGCGACGTCGTCCTGGGCCGGCCGGCTGCCGATCAGCGCGGTCATGATCTGCGCGCAGAGCCGCTCGGGCTCGCCGGCGCGCAGGGTGTCCGCCAGGAGCCGCATGCCGACGTCCACCGGCCGGTCGCGCCGCTCGACCAGGCCGTCGGTGTAGAACGCCAGCACGCCGCCCGGCGGCAGGCCGACCACGGTCGTGCGGCGTTCCGGCGTGCCGATGGTCAGCCCGATCGGGGGATCCGGCGGCACGTCCACCAGCCGGCCCGCTTCACCCGGCACGGCCAGCGCCGGCGGCAGGTGCCCGGCCAGGGACAGCGTCACCGCTTCGCGGTCGGGGCCGATGATCCCGTAGGCCACCGTCGCCATCGCGCCGTGCTCGAAGTGGTTGGCCTTGCGGTCGAGCTTGGCGAGCACCTCGGCCGGGCTTTCGCTGTCGAGGGCGTAGGCGCGCAGGGCGCTGCGCAGCCGCCCCATGATCACGGCCGCGTCCAGGCCGTGGCCCGAGACGTCACCCATCACGACGCCGAGCCGGTCACCCGGCAAGGTGAACAGGTCGTACCAGTCGCCGCCGAGCCCGGTTTCCGCGCCGGGCACGTACCGGGCGCCGAACGCCAGGCCGGGCACCTCGGGCAGGCTGCTCGGCAGCAGGCTGCGCTGCAGCGCCATGGTGGCGGTGCGGTTCTCTTCCCTGGCCTCCACCTGGATCAGCGTCGCGAGGTGGTCGGCGAGCAGCTGCATCGTGGCGATTTCGGGCTCGCCGAACTTCCGGTGCTCGACCGAACCGACGTGCAGCACCCCGACGAGCTCGCTGCCGGCGAGCATCGGCACGCCGAGCATCGAGTGCAGTCCCCGCTCCCACAGCAGGGAGTTCACGACGGTGGTTTCGTCGACGTGGTCGAGGATCACCGGCACCCGTTCCAAGGCGACCCGGCCGGCGAACCCGCTGCCCACCGGCACCCGCACGCCCTGGTGGACCTCCTCCTCGATGCCGGCCGCCGCGAACGCCACGAGCTGGCGGCCGCTGGGCTGGTACCGCAGCACGGTCGCGGTGTCGACCGCCATGACCTCACGCAAGCGCTGCAACGTCTCGACGAGCGTCTCGGCCAGTCCGAGGTGACCGGCGGGGGCGCCGACGATCGTTTCCAGCTTCGGCAGCCGGTCGTGGGCGTCGAGACTTCGCGACATGTTCCGACCCTAGCCGCAAGCCGTTCGCCGCCCTAACCATCCCGGGTTTCGGCGGCGGGTTTCGCGGGGTAGTCATCCGGTCGTGAGCGTCGACTTGGACTGGGTGGCCGTATTGCGCCACGGGCAGAGCACCGGGAACGTGGCGCGCGAAGAAGCGGAGTCGGCCGGGGCGGATGTGATCGACATCGCGGAGCGCGACGCCGATGTCCCGCTGACGGAACTCGGACGAGAACAGGCCGGGGCCGCCGGTCAGCTCTTCGCCGAGCACCCGCCCGACCTCGTGGTCACGTCCACCTACCGCCGTGCCTGGGACACCGCCCGGCTGGCCGCGCCCAGCGGTGTCCCGATCGTTCCGGACGAACGGCTGCGCGACCGCGAGCTCGGCGTCCTGGACCTGCTGACCTCCCACGGCGTGAGTGAGCGGTGGCCCGACGAGCTGCGGCGCAAGCGGCGGCTGGGCAAGTTCTACTACCGCCCGCCGGGCGGCGAGTCCTGGGCGGATGTCGTGCTGCGGCTGCGTTCCCTGCTGAACGAGCTGAGCGCCGAGCACGCCGGGAAGCGCATTCTGCTGGCGGCCCACGAGATGACCGTCTTCGCGCTGCGCTACCTGCTCGAAGGCCTGCCGGAGCCCGACCTGCTCCGCGCCGCCGACGCGACCGAGGTGCCCAACGGCTCGGTGACGTCGTGGGAGCGCGACCGCGACGGCGGGTTCACCATGGTGCTCGCCCAGGAAGTCGGCCACCTGCGGGCCACCGGCACCCCACCGACGGCGGACGACGATGCCGCGCGCCAGCTCTCCTGAGCCGGCGCCGATCAGCCCGGCCCTGTTGCGGGACTGGCGGATCGGCACCGGTGACCGCGGCACCGTGCTCGTCATCGGCGGCGCCCGGACCGTGCCCGGCGCGCCCGCGTTGTCCGGCACCGCCGCCCTGCGCGCCGGTGCGGGCACGCTCCAGCTCGCCGTGGCCGACCGGCACGCCACGGCGATCGGGGTCTCGGTGCCCGAGTCGCTGGTCACCGGGCTGCCGGAAACCACGTCCGGCGCGATCGCCCCGGACGCCGTCGACCGGCTGGCCGACGTGCTGCCCGGGGCCGGCACCGTCGTGGTCGGGCCCGGCCTGACCGGCGCCGAAGAAACCGAAGACCTGCTGCGGCGGCTCGTGCCCGCCATCGCCCCGGACGCGAATGTCCTGCTCGACGCGTTCGCGCTCGGCGCGCTGAGCCGGGCGCCGGAGCTGGCCGAACCGCTGGCCGGCCGGCTCCTGCTCACCCCGAACCGGGTCGAAGCGGCTTTCCTCGACGGTTGTGAGGAGGAGGACGTCGACGACCTGGAGACGGCGGTGCGGATCGCCGGGCGCTACGGCGGCGTGGTGCAGCTCATGGGCGTGGTCGCCGAGCCGGGCGGCCGCACCTGGCGGGACGGCAGCGGCCACGTCGGGCTCGCGACGTCCGGCAGCGGTGACGTGCTGGCCGGGCTCACCGGTGGCTTCCTCGCCCGCGGCGCCCGGGCCGAGCAGGCCGCCTGCTGGGCCACGCACGTCCACGCCGTCGCGGGGCAGCGGCTGATCCCGGACACCGGCAGTACCGGGCTGCTGGCGCGCGAGCTCGTCGCGGAGATCCCGCGGGTCATCGCCGAACTGGAGCGCTGAGTCACCGCTGGGTGGTCGGCCGCACGACGATCTCGTTGACGTCGACGCCGTCCGGCTGCCCGATCGCGTAGGAGATCGCGCCGGCGATGGTGTCCGGCCCCAGCGTCACCGCGCGGTAGGCGCGCATCGCCTCCTGCGCGCCGGGGTCGGTGATGGTGTCGGCCAGTTCGGACTCGACGACGCCGGGCGAGACCGTCGTGACGCGGATGCCCGGGTCGGCTTCGAGGCGCAGGCCTTCGGTGATCGCCCGTGCGGCGTACTTGGTGCCGCAGTAGACCGCGGCCGTCGGCAGCACCTCGTGCGAGCCGGTGGAGGCGATCGTCACGAAGTGCCCGCCGCCCTGGCGCCGGAAGTGCGGCAGAGCCGCCGCGATCCCGTGCAGCAGGCCGCGGACGTTCACGTCGATCATCCGGTCCCACTCGTCGACGTGCAGGGAGTCCAACCGGGACAACGGCATCACGCCCGCGTTGGCGACGAAGACGTCGAGCCGCCCGTGCGCTTCGACGGCGGCGTCGGCGAAGGCGGCGACATCGGCGCGGTCGGTGACGTCCAGCCGGTGCACGTCGGCGGTGCCGCCGGCGTCGTGGATCTCCTTCGCCAGCGCGGTCAGCCGGTCTTCGCGCCGGGCGCCGAGCACGACGTGGTGGCCTTCGCGGGCCAGGCGCAGGGCGGTGGCGTGCCCGATGCCGCTGCTGGCGCCGGTGATGAGGACGGTCTTCACGGGGTTTCCTTTCCGGGGAAGTCGGCGCCGAGGGTGGTCTCGCGCCAGGTGTCGAAAGTGGACTTGAGGGTTTCGAGCCGGGCCGTCGCGATGGTGTAGGCGGCCTGGCCGAGCAGCAGCCGCAGCGGGGGTTCGGCGGCGCCGACGGCGGCGATGATCGCTTCCGCCGCGCGCACCGGGTCGCCGGGCTGGTGGCCGTAGGTCGCCGTGGTCGCTTCGCGGCGGGCGCCGGCCGTTTCGGCGTAGTCGTCGATGCGGATCGCCGAATGCCGCATCGAGGGGCCGGACCAGCCGGTGCGGAACGCGGCGGGTTCCACGATGGTCACCTTGATGCCCAGGGGCGCCACCTCCGCGGCCAGCGACTCCGAAAGCCCCTCCACGGCGAACTTCGTCGCGTGGTAGTAGCCGGTGGCGCCGAAGGCGGCGAGCCCGCCGAGCGACGACACGGTCACGACGTGCCCGCGGCGGCGGGCCCGCATGCCGGGCAGCACCGCGCGGGTGACGTCGGCGAGGCCGAACACGTTGGTGTCGAACAGTTTCCGGATCTCCTCGTCCTCGCCTTCTTCGATCGCGGCGAGGTAGCCGTAGCCGGCGTTGCCGACCAGGACGTCGATCCGGCCGAAGGCCGCTTCGGCCCGCTCGACGGCGGCGGTGACCTGGGCGTGGTCGGTGACGTCGAGCGGCAGCGCCAGCGCGCGGTCACCGTGCGGGGCGACGAGATCGGCGACCCGCGCCGGGTCGCGGGCGGTGACGGCGGCCGACCAGCCGCGGTCGAGCACGGCGGCGGCCAGTGCGCGGCCGAGGCCGCTGGAGCAGCCGGTGATGAACCAGACCGGTTTTTCGGGCACGACGAAGTACTCCGTCCATTGTGGATTGCGGAAAGGTGTTCAGGAAGCGGCGAGGCTGCCCAAGAGGGCGAGCGCCGCTTCCGACGGGCTGCCCGGCTCGGCCTGGTACACGACCAGCTGCTGGCCGGGCGCGCTGTTCACGGTCAGCGCCTCGTAGCTCAGCACGAGTTCGCCGACGAGCCGGTGGTGGAACCGCTTCGTTTCGCGTGTCTTCTGCCGGATGTCGTGGCGCGCCCACAAGCGGCGGAAGTCCGCGCTCTTGACCGACAGTTCGCCGACCGTCTCGATCAGCGCCGGGTCGTCCGGGTCGATCCCGGCGGCGACCCGCAGGCCGCCGACGGTGTTGACGGCGACGCGCTCCCAGTCCGGGTAGAACTCGCGCGCGTCCGGGTCGAGGAACACCAGCCGGACGAGGTCGTCGCTGTGCGCGTGCCCGCCGAACAACGCCTGGCCCAGCGCGTTGTGCGCGAGGACGTCGAGGCAGCGGCCGAGCACCAGCGCGGGCGTGTCCGGCCAGCCGTCCAGCAGGCGCAGCAGGTTCGGGCTGACCTGTTCCCGCCGCCGGGCTCGGCGCCGCCGTGGTGCCGGGCTGGCCAGCCGGTGCAGGTGGGCGGTGGCGTCCTCGTCGAGGGCGAGCCCCTGCGCGAGCGCGTCGACGACCTGGGCCGAGGGGTTCCGCTCCCGCCCCTGCTCGAGCCGGATGTAGTAGTCGGTGCTGACGCCGGCCAGCACCGCCACCTCCTCGCGGCGCAGCCCCGAGACGCGCCTCGGCCCGCCCGCGGGCAGGCCGAGTTCCTCCGGGCCCACCTGTTCGCGGCGGGCCCGGAGGAACTCACCAAGAGCGTTCTCCGAGACCATGATCCGAGGCTAACCCGGACACACGACACTTGGGTGGCCGCGCCGCACCCACCCTCAGGTGAGCCGGATCGGCTTCTCGTCCTGCTCGGGCTGCAGCAGCGTCGCGGTGGCTTCGCGGCCGTCGACGTCCAGCGTCATCACGGCGTTGCCGAAGTGCGGTCCGGAAACGCAGCTCCACGTCAGCGGCGCGGGCGGCACGCCGACCCGGCGGGCCAGCCCCTCGCTCAGCCGCGTGAGCCCCCGCGCCCAGCCGGCGCGGAACAGCCGGTTCATGTACCAGGGCACGGTGTTGTGCACCGGCGAGCAGGTGAGCTGGTGCACCGGCGCACCCGGGACGTCGGCCCGCGCGACGTACGCGTGGTGGACGTCGCCCGAGAGCACGTTCACCGACGCGACACCCCGGTCCGCGACGCCGGTGATGAGCTTCGCCAGCCGGTCGAAGGACTCGCGGAACGCCGGCCAGTGCTCCAGGTCGGCGAGCTGCCGGAACCACTCGCTGACCCGCCCGACCACCCCCGGCCGGGCGCAGAGCCGCTCGTTGACCGACTGCGCGGCCGACAGCGCGGTCGGCATCAGCCACGGCAGCGACGTGCCGATCAGCAGGTGGTCGAAGTCGCCGCCGGCCTGCTCCTCGATCCAGCGGAACTCGTCGTCACCGACCATCGAGCGGGTGCCGCCGGCGAGGATCCGGCCGGCCCGCGAGTCGATGACCAGCAGCCGGACCGGGCCGAAGTCACGCCGGTAGGACCACCGCGTGCCCTTGGCGCCGTCGGCTTCGGAGTCGGCGCGGTCGGCGAACTCGCGCAGCAGTTCGGCGTTGTCCACGCCCGACTTGATCACCTGCTGGTAGAGGTCGTCGCGGGCGAGCTCGTCGGGGCCGAGGTTGCCCAGGTGCTGGTAGACCCAGTACGAGACCAGCGCGCCCCGGATCCGCTCCGGCCACCACGACGTCCCGGCCATCTCCTCACGCCACGCCTGCGAGGTGTTCCAGTCGTCGCGGACGTCGTGGTCGTCGAAGATCATCGACGTCGGCACGGTCGACATCAGCCAGCGCACCGCCGGGTCGCACCAGGCTTCGGAGTACAGGTGGCAGTACTCCTCGAAGTCGGCGACCTCGACGCCCGGCGGCTGGCTCGTGTCCCGCCGCGTGGCCAGCCACTCCTGCGTCGCGTCGGTGGTCTCGTCGGCGTAGACCTGATCACCCAGCAGGAGCAGCGATTCCGGCCATTCGGCCTCGTCGAGCCCGGCGATCCGATGGGCGTACGCGGCGAGCGCGTCCGGGCCCAGCGCGTCCTGCTCCCGCGGTTTGCGGCACGAGCCGAACACCAGGCGGAACCGCGGGTCGCCGGGTCTCAGCGTCCGGATCCGGCTGGGCGGCAGGGCGCTGTCCGGTTCGGGCCAGACGACGTCGCCGTCGAGCCGCACCTCGTACGGCGTGCTCCGCCCCGGTTCCAGCCCGGTCAGCACGACGAGGGCGTAGTGGTGCCCGGCGACTTCGAAGGTCCGGGCGGTCGCGCCGGCGACGCCGACTTCGCACGGGCCGTCCGTCTCCACCCAGATCGTCGCCGAGTCGGCGTTCACGTGCCGCAGCAGCGGTCCCAGGAGCAACTCGGTCATGCCCGGAATCCTCGCAGCAGTCCGGCGCGTCGGCAGTTCGAAAGGTCGCGAAACTCTCCGAAAATCGTTGACGGGTCCCGGGTGGCGAACGAACGATCGGCACAGCTGCGCCCTCCCCTGGAAAGGACTGGTCGAGTGCGAAGACTCATCACCGCCCTCCTCGCCGCCGCGCTGTCGATCGCGGCCACCATCGTGCTGGTGATTTCGGCGCAGCCGGCCTCGGCGGCCACCTTGACGCGCGTGACCGATTTCGGCAGCAATCCCAGCAACCTGAACATGTACACCTACGTCCCGGACAAGGTGGCCGCGCGACCGGCGCTGCTGGTCGCGGTCCACTACTGCACCGGCTCGGCGTCCGCGGTGTTCAACGGCTACGCCCGCGACTACGTGACCGCGGCCGACCAGTACGGGTACGTCATCGTCTTCCCGGAGGCCACCCGCAGCGGCCAGTGCTTCGACGTCTCGTCGCCGCAGGCCCTGACCCGCGGCGGCGGCAGCGACCCGGTCGGCATCCTGTCGATGGTCAACTGGGCCAAGCAGCGCTACAACGTCGACCCGGCCCGCGTGTTCGTCACGGGGTTCTCCTCCGGCGCGATGATGACGAACGTGCTCGCCGCGGAGTACCCGGACGTGTTCGCGGCCGGCTCGGCGTTCATGGGTGTGCCCGCCGGCTGCTTCGCCACCACCGACGGGTCGAGCTGGAACAGCCAGTGCTCCGGCGGCCAGCTGATCAAGACCGCCCAGCAGTGGGGCGACCAGGCCCGCCAGATGAGCGGCGGGCGCAGCGGCCCGTACCCGCGGATGCAGCTGTGGCACGGCACCGCCGACGACACCCTGCGCTACCCGAACTTCGGCGAAGAGGTCAAGCAGTGGACCAATCTGCAGGGCGTGAGCCAGACGCCGTCGTCGAGTGACACCCCGCAGTCCGGGTGGACGCGCTCGCGCTACGGCGGCACCGGCGTCCAGGCGCCGGTCGAGGGCATCAGCGTCCAGGGTGCCGGGCATTCGCTGCCGCAGAACGGGATGGTGGGGTACGCGATCGCTTTCCTCGGCCTGGACACGGTCAGCCAGACCACGTCGCCGGCGCCGTCCGCCGGCACCACGCTCGGCAGCGCGGCGAGTGGGACCGGCCGCTACTTCGGCACCGCGGTCGCGGCGAGCAAGCTCTCGGACAGCGTCTACACCGGCATCCTGAGCCGCGAGTTCTCCATGATCACGCCGGAGAACGAGATGAAGATCGACGCGACCGAGCCGTCGCAGGGCCAGTTCTCCTACGGCAACGCCGACCGGATCGTCAGCCAGGCGACGAGCCAGGGCGCGCGGATGCGCGGGCACACACTGGCGTGGCACGGGCAGCAGCCCGGCTGGATGCAGGGCATGGAGGGCTCCGCGTTGCGGTCGGCGATCCTGAACCACATCACCCAGGTCGCCACCCACTACCGCGGGAAGATCTACGCCTGGGACGTCGTCAACGAGGCCTTCGCGGACGGCGGTTCGGGTGCCCGGCGGGATTCGAACCTGCAGCGCACCGGGAACGACTGGATCGAGGCGGCGTTCCGCGCCGCGCGGGCGGCCGATCCGGGCGCGAAGCTCTGCTACAACGACTACAACACCGACGACTGGAACCAGGCGAAGACCCAGGGCGTGTACCGGATGGTGCAGGACTTCAAGTCCCGCGGCGTCCCGATCGACTGCGTCGGCTTCCAGGCGCACTTCAACCCCAACAGCCCGGTGCCGTCGAACTACCAGACGACGCTGCAGAACTTCGCCAACCTCGGCGTGGACGTGCAGCTCACCGAGCTGGACATCGAAGGGTCGGGTACCGCGCAGGCGAACAACTTCCGCACGGTCACGAACGCCTGCCTCGCGGTGGCCCGCTGCACCGGCATCACGGTGTGGGGCATCCGCGACACGGATTCGTGGCGGGCGTCCGGCACGCCGCTGCTGTTCGACGGCAACGGCCAGAAGAAGGCCGCCTACACCGCGGTGCTCGACGCGCTGAACGGCGGCACCACCCCGACGCCGACCACCACGCCCACGACCCCGACCACACCCACGACACCGACCACGCCGACCACGACCACGACGCCGGCGCCGGGTGGCTGCACGGGGACGTACCTCAAGACGGCGGAGTGGAACGTCGGCTTCAACGGGCAAATCACGGTGACCGGGTCGAACAACTGGGTGCTCACGATCACCTTCCACGCGCCGCAGAAGGTGATCGGCAGCTGGAACTACACCGGGACGTACGACAGCACCGGGTACGTGCTGACCGCGCGGCCCAACGGGAGCGGCAACGTCATCGGGTTCACCGTGCAGCACGGCGGGAACCTGACCGACCCGACGGTGACCTGCTCAGGGGGCTAGAAGAGCCGGCCGACTTCGTCCGCGGGCGGTTCCTCCAGGCTGAGGAGGAACCGCTTGCGGGTGAGGCCGCCGGCGTACCCGGTCAGGCCGCCGCTGGTGCCGACCACACGGTGGCAGGGCACGACGACGCTGATCGGGTTCCAGCCGTTGGCGTTCCCGACGGCCTGCGCGGCGCCCGGGTCGCCCAGTTCGGCGGCCAGCTGCCCGTACGTGCGCGTTTCGCCGTACGGGATCTTCGTCAGGAGCGCCCAGACCTGCTTCTCGAAGGCGGAGCCGCGCGGCGCGAGTTCGAGGTCGAACTCGCGCCGCGTGCCCGCGAAGTACTCGCCCAGCTGCCGCCGGGCCGCTTCGAAGCCGTCGTCGTCCCGGGGCCCGAGGTCGGTGATCCGGGGTGTCCGCAGGTGGCCGTCGAAGTAGAGCCCGGCCAGTGCCTCGCCGTCACCGACGAGGGTCAGCGGTCCGATCGGGGACGCGACGACGGCGTGCTTCATGGCGCCCAGCCTACTGGTCAGCCCTGGCTGGTCCGGACCGACAGGGAGTCGACGCTCATCTCGGCGCCGGGCGTGATGTCGGCGGACGGGCTCGTGCAGCCGCAGACCTTGTTCGGGTAGGAGCCGCCGATGGCGACGTCGAAGATGACGAAGAACCCGTGGTCGACCGCGGCCTTCCAGGTCGCGTCGGACACCTGGTTCTGCTTCACCGCGAACGTCTGGTTGCCGTCGAGGTAGAAGCGGAGCTCTTCGGCGGCGGCGTTCCGGCGGTCGACGATCACGGAGTAGCTGTGGTAGCCCTCCTGGCAGCCGGCGCAGTCCTGCAGGTCGCTGGTGATGCCGTCGGGGTCGTGGCACTCGCCCTGCCATTGTCCACAGTGGAACGTGGTGGAGTGCTTGCTCAGCGCGTTGACGTCTTCCATGATGTCGAGCTCGCCGATGCTCGGCCAGTTCGTCGCGCCGACCGGGCGGGCGTCCGCGCCCATCGCCCAGAACGCCGGCCAGTAGCCGAGACCACTGGCGGGGGAGGGCTGCTTGAGCGTCGCGCTGATCTCCAGCTGGCCGCCTTCGGGGGCGGCGAAGTCGGTGCGCTGGGTTTCGATCCGGCCGGAGGTCCAGTTCCCGGCGGCGTCGCGCAGGGGCCTGATCGCCAGGTGGCCCTGGCCGTCGTGGTAGACGTTTTCGGTCGAGTCGGTGGCGGTCTCGATTTCGCCGGTGCCCCAGGCGGCCGCGCCACCGGGGTAGCCGGTTCCCTTGTCGTAGAGCCAGTCCTGGGTGTTCAGCCCGGTGCCCGAGGCGCCGTCGAAGTCGTCCTGGAAGACGGTGGTCCAGGTCTCGGCGGCGTGCGCCGGGGCGGCGGTCAGGACGAACGACACGGAGGCCAGCACGGCGGTGAGCCGCTTGACGGTGCGCATGGGGGGTCTCGCTTCCTGAGGGGAACGGGTCGTCCACGACCTGCGAGGCCGTCCACTGTCACCGCCGGTCCGCGTCGGCGTCAAGGGGTGTGCCCGGAAGTACCCGGCACCCGGTACCCGTGGGCACACCGGGCGGCGTCGCGTTTGGAAATCGCGGGGGCGGGGCATCGCGCGGGCCTGGTGAGACGGTGGTCTGGACCTTCTTTCGCAGGGTTGCCAGGTAACGAAACCGGAGTCATAGTTTGTTTACGTCCACAACGAATCCTGCGAACCGCCCTCGGTAGTCCTTTATGGACTCCGCCGTCTCCTCAACGTGGAGGACACCATGATCTCCCGGCGCTCGTTCCTCAGCCTGTCGGCGGCGACGCTCGCCACGGCCACGGTGCTGCCCCTCGCGCGGCCGGCCTACGCCGCGACGCCCGACACCTTCGGTCTCAAGCTCGTCAACAACTTCGGCTCCGGCACGGTGTACGCCTACGTCACGGGCACCACCCCGGACGGCAAACTGGTGCTGCTGCGCGCCGACGGCACACCGTACTACCCGGCTTCCCCGGGTGCGCCGACCACACCGCTGCCGGAAGACTGCGCGATCCCGATCGGCTCGGGCGCCCAGGTTTCGGTGCCCAAGATGGGCGGCGCGCGCATCTACGTCGTCACGGACGCGAAGCTGGACTTCTTCCTCGACCCGGGCCCGAACCTGGTCCACCCGAGCTTCCTCAACTCCGGGGATGCGAACTACGGCAAGAACTGGTCGTTCAGCGAGTTCACCTTCAACGACACGCAGCTGTTCGCCAACATCAGCTACGTCGACTTCGTGGGCATCCCGATCGGACTCTCGCTGACCACGTCGGGCTCCGGGACCTCGACGGTCCAGGGCCTGCCGGCGGGTTCGGTGGACCAGATCGCCTCGGCGCTGACGGCACTGGGCGGCGAGTGGCCGGGCCTGGTCCAGACCGGCGGCGGCGGCAACCTGCGCGTGCTGTCACCGCACCACCACGCGGCCCAGTTCGGCGGTTACCTCGACGGGTACATCGACCAAGTGTGGGCGAAGTACGAGGGCACGGACCTGATCGTGGACTCGCAGAACCCGGGCGTCGGCAAGTTCACCGGCCGCGTCTCGGGCGGCCAGCTGGTCTTCGGCACGGAGTCCTTCGCCAAACCGGCGACGGCGGACGTGTGGAGCTGCGACAGCGGCCCGTTCGCCTTGGCCGCGGGCGCGAGCGACGCACGCAAGGCCATCGTCCCCCGCCTGGCGGCGGCCCTGAACCGCACGACGTTGCTGGCCAACCCGAACCAGCCGACCGACGAGGACCCGGCCCGCTTCTACCAGGGCGAGACGACCAACCACTACGCGCGGATCGTCCACTCGAAACTGCCGGACAACCGGGGCTACGCGTTCCCGTACGACGACGTGAGCCCAGGCCCGGACTTCAGCGGAGCGGTCTTCGCGGGCGACCCGGACGTGCTGACGGTCACAGTGGGTGCCACGCACGGCTGAGGCAGTGCGAAAACTGTCGGTGGTGGCGGCTAGCCTCACTGCATGAACACGGACGACGCGACAGTCCCGGCGTACCAGCTCACCAAGGGCCAGTGGTTCTGGCACGAGCCGGCGCCGGGACTGCCCGCGTGGCAACTGCAGGTGACGTCGGCGGAGCTGGTGGAGGATTCCGTCGAGATCTTCACGACGGACGAAGAGCGAGAACTGGTGTCGTACCCGATGAACCGCCTGGTCCGGCTGGCCGGGGCGGCTTGAGGGGGATAGGGGGTTTGGGGGTCCGCTGTCAGGGGTGAGGGCGGGTTTCGGGGGAGTAGTACCTTCGCGCTGAGCTGTTCCGCGGCCAGGTGCTGGCGGGTCCGGTAGGCGAAGCCGTTGCGCTGCGCCGCGCCTTTGCGCTGAGCTGCGACGCCCTCCAGTCGGCTGCCGTGCGAGTTCGGCTGTCGGCTGAGTGTTCGCCGGCCAAGTCGTCGTGCTGAGCCGCTCGCCGGACGTGCGCTCGCCGGCCCGCTTCGGTGCTCGGGGTGTTCCCGCACCTCGGCGAGCCGGCGATGAGCGCTGGATCTAGTCCTGGCTCGCGTCGCGCAGGGAAACCGGGCGCCACGTCATCCGAACCGTGGTTCCGGTGTCGCTCGTCTCGACGTCCGCCTGGTCCGTCACCTTGTCGATCAGCACCAGCCCGCGGCCGCCCGAGGTGCGCAGGCCCGCTGTGCGCGGGCGGGTCGCCGCGATGCCGCAACCCGTGTCGGTGACCGTCACCGTCACCGTGTCGCCGGTGCGGGTGGCCTGGAGGCGGGCCCAGCCGTGGCCGTCCGGGTAGGCGTGGGCCGCCACGTTCGCCAGCGCTTCGTACGTGGCCAGCGTGATGTCGTGCGTGCTTTCCGGGTCGAGCGGGAGCTCGCCCAGCCAGCGGGTCAGCTGCCGGCGCAGGTCGGCCATCTCGTTCGGCTGCGCAGGCGCCAGTTCCTCGAAGGTCGAAGCGACCACGGCTTCGGTCCTGTCACGCGCCGGGGCCGTGGTCCCGGTTTGGTCGGCGTCGGTGCTCTCGCCCGTATCGACGCCAGTTTCCGGGGTATGTCGATACACGATCTGCTCCCATCGTCAGCCGCTGTTCCCCCGTTTCGGCGGGCTTCCCCTCTGAGCTACCCACCACGACGGTGTCCTACCCGTTGTGCTTTGTGAAATGTCTCGCTAGAGTGGAATCGCTCCTCGCGGATGTCGGCCCGAAGGCCGCCCGGAGGAAGCTCCCGGATCTTGGCCGCTCGGCCTCTTTCCGCATTCCCGGCCCGCGCCGTTCCGCGCGTGGCCCAGCACCTCATCAGGAGACACCCATGCCTTTTCACGGAATCCTCGACCTGTCCGGAAAAACCCCGTTCGTCCGGCACGGCTTCGGCCGTTCACCCGACGACGTCGCGGTCCCGATTTCGTTGGTGCGCAAGCACAAACTGCGCGCCGGCGACGAGATCACCGGTACCGCCGAAGAGATCATCAGCGTCGACGGCGCCGGCCCGGACGAGCCGCGCCCGCACTTCGCCGACCTCGTCCCGCTGCACCCGGATCAGCGGCTGCTGCTCGAAACCACGCCGTCACGGCTGCTGCCGCGCGTGATCGACCTCGTCACCCCGCTCGGCAAGGGGCAGCGCGCGCTCGTCGTTTCGCCGCCGAAAGCCGGGAAAACCACTGTGCTGCAAGAAATCGCGCACGGCATCGCGACCAACCACCCGGACTGCCGGCTGCTCGTCCTGCTCGCCGACGAACGCCCGGAGGAGGTCACCGAGCTGACCCGGACGGTGCGCGGCGAGGTGATCGCGTCCACTTTCGACCGTCCGCCCGCCGAACACGTCGCGGTGGCCGAACTCACCATCGAGCGCGCGAAACGCCTGGTGGAGCGCGGCGAAGACGTCGTGCTGCTGCTCGACTCCCTCACCCGCCTCGGCCGCGCGTACAACCTCTCGGCCCGCCCCTCCGGCCGCACGCTGTCCGGCGGCGTCGACGCGGCCGCGTTGCAGCCGATGAAGCGCCTCCTCGGCTCGGCCCGCAACATCGAAGGCGGCGGCTCCCTCACGATCGTCGCGACAGCCTTGGTGGAAACCGGTTCCCTGGCCGACACGGTCTTCTTCGAGGAGCTGAAGAGCACCGGCAACGCCGAACTCAAGCTCGACCGCAAGGCCGCCGAGCGCCGCGTCTTCCCGGCGGTCGACATCCCGGGCTCCAGCACCCGCCGCGAGGAACTCTTGGTCACCCCGGGCGAACTCGCCGCAATGCACGAAGTCCGGCGCGCATTGACGGGCCCGCACGCGATCGAGCAACTGCTGGACCAGCTCCGCAAGACGGGCTCCAACGCCGAGTTCCTGCTCCGCGTAATGGGCGCGGCAACGCCGAAAGCGGCCTGACAGCGCAAATCGCGCCGCCCGCCGGTCACCCGGACCGCCGCCCGCCTACCACCGCGCCGACCTGCCGCGCTAGCCGCGAGCAGTCCGCTGGCTCACGACCGCGCTGATCGCCGCCAGCCGTCGCGCCGGTCACAGCCCCGCAGCCCTGCAGGCCAGCCGCCGCGCTGACCGCCGCGCGCTCGCCGCGAGCAGTCTGCTGGCTCACGACCGCGCTGATCGCCGCCAGCTGCCGCGCCGGTCGCAACCCGCAGCCGAGCAGCCGAGCGGCCGCGCCGCCCGCCGCTGGCCGCGCCCCGCACTCAGTTGCCGCGGCCCGTGGCCTCCTGCAGCGCGTCGATCCGCTCCGAAGCCTCCGCCTTCGTCAGGCCCTCCGGTACCTCTTCCCCCGCCTCCTGCGCCAGCGTCTGCAGGTACGACTTCTGCGGCCCGGTCATCGGCTCGTCACCCGTCGTCCACTCGCTCGGGTCCTTCTCCGGGTTGGGCTCGACCTGATCCGTCATGACTCCTCCGATTCGAACACCTGTTCGCCTTGACTCGACTCTAGCGCAGGTGTCCGACGAGTGCCGCCCGGTGGGGTGCTCGGCCGGCCGGCCTCGTGGCCAGCTCGGCCTGGGGTGCGGCGGTCGGCCTTCATCTGCTGTTCCTGCAGGTGGCGGCGCCCGCCGGTCAGCGATTCCAGGAGGGAACGCACGAGGTCGCGGCACTCCCGGTAATACCCGTCGTCGTACTCCTCGACGACCTGGAATGTCCACCGATCGGGTAGCACGTTGAGCCCGATCAGCTCCTCGGAGATCCGCTCCGCCCAGTCCGCGTGACCCGCCGCCCTGAGCTGGGCCACGGCGTCGCCGAAGGCCAGGTCCGCGCTGCCCGTCAGCTGGTGGAACGAATACAGGTGCCCGCGGGCGCGCTCGACCGTCTCCAGTGCCTCGGTGACCTTACCGACGGCGTCGACCGTGGCGGCGTCAGGGTTTTCGACCATGACGCGAAAGTGCCCCGTTCCGGGATTTCTACACTTCCCGGAACGGGGCACCCCCCGAAAACTCACGCCGTCGGGCGCGTGGCTCCCGCGTACTGGCTCATCAGCGGCGAAATCTTCACGACGTCGCCGCTCGTCGGGGCGTGGACCATCTTGCCGTCGCCGATGTACATCCCGATGTGGGACACCGGGGAGTAGTACGCGACCAGGTCGCCCGGCTGCAGCTGGCTGCGCGACACCGAGGTGCCGAAGCCCGCCTGGGCCGACGACGTCCGGGGCAGGTTGATGCCGGCCTGCTTGTACGCCCACTGCATCAGGCCCGAGCAGTCGAACGTGCCCGGTCCGGTGGCGCCCCACACGTACGAGCTGCCGAGCTTGCTCAGCGCCGCGTTGACGGCCGTCTGCGCCGCCGCGGTGGGCGCCTTGACGTTCGGCGCCACGCCGCCGGTGTCCTTCTGGGCGGCCTTGTCGGCGCTGCTGAGGGACCGGCTCTGCGCCTCGATCTGGTCGAGCTGCGCCTGGAGGTTCTTCTTCTTGCCCTCGATGTCCGACGCCAGCTTGGCGGCGGCGTCACGGGCGTCCTGGGCGCGCTTCGCCGCGTCGGTCGCCGCCTTCTCGGCCGCCGTGGCCTTGTCCGCCGCGACGCTGAGGTTGTCCATCGCCGCGTTCTTGTCGGTCGCGATGACCTCGAGCGCCGCCGAGCGGTCCAGGAAGTCCTGGGTGGACGTGCCGGCCAGCAGCGCCGACAGCTTGTTCATCTGGGCGCCACTGGTGAACGACGCGCCGGCGAACTTGTCCACCTGGGTCTGGTACTTCTGCTTCGCCTCGATCGCCTGGGCGCCGGAGTTCTTCGCGGCGGTGACGTCGGCGTTGGCCTTGTCGAGCTGGCCCTGCTTGGCGGTCAGGTCGTCCTGGGCCTTGAGCAGGTCTTCGTTGAGCTTCTCGGCCTGTCCCGCGAGTTCGCGGTACTTGGCCAGCGCGTCCGAGCCCGCGGGCGGGGCCTGGAGGACGGGGATCGGGGCGGCGGTGGCCGCGGGCTGGGCCATGGTGACGAGGGTGATCACCGAGGCCGCGGCCAGGGCACCTGACACCACGCGCTTCACGGGATGCGAACGCATTCTCGCGCGGGTCTCCTTTGCTGTTCGGCCGCCGGCGGGTGCCGGACGGGCGAGTCGGGGGCCTCGCCCGGGGCGCGCTCCGCCGCAACAGGAAGAGCGCGCTGGGGGTGTCCGGTACCCGGCAGGGGGGTATCGGCGGCGATCTCGCGTCGCCGTCCATCGACGACCGGGGGCCGCGAGATCTCGAACAGGTTACGAAACGAACACGACGCCGTCCATAGGGACCCCCTCGAAACTCTCAGTGACCGCGAGAAACACGGCTGGACCAGTGGCAACGAGATCGGGTGTGACGGGGATTACGTACCGTCGCCGGCGAAAAGTACCCTACCCCCCAAGGGTATGAGGGTGGTTTGTACGTCCCTTGTACCGGCTGGGGTGATCCTCCTGGACGAAGAGATTCCGACCAGTGGAGGACAGGGATGTTCACGAAGGCCGCCGTGTTGACGGCGCTCACCGCCGCGGCGTTCGCCGTGGCCGCACCGGCTCAGGCCGAAACCGCGGTCACGGCGGCGCTGCCCACGGCGAACATGGAGGCCGTGCTCAAGGCGGCCCAGATCGACCCGCGCCGGGCCGACGACACCCAGACGCCGGGCGCGCACGACAGCGTCCTGCTCGTCGAACAGGCGCTGCAGGCGAAGGGGCTCCTGGCGAGCACCTACGTCGACGGCTACTTCGGCACCACCACGATCACGGCGTACTCGCAGTACCAGAAGTCGCTGGGCTACACCGGGATCGACGCCTCCGGCCTGCCGGGCAAGACGTCGCTGGAAAAGCTGGGCGAAGGCCGCTACACGGTCACCAGCCCGGTGTCCGCGGGCAGCCACGTGACCTACCACGGCGAAACGCTCAACACCCGCACCAAGGCGATGCTCGTGGCCGCCGAAGGCATCTTCGGTTCGTCGGTCAGCCTGACGCAGGGCTCGTACAACCCGGGCGGCGTCGACGCGTCGGCCGGGACCCACGACGGCGGTGGCGCGATGGACATCTCGGTGTCCAACCTGTCGTCGGCCAGCCGGACGAACCTGCTGAAGGCACTGCGCAAGGTCGGGTTCGCGGCCTGGCTGCGCACGCCGGCGCAGGGTTTCGCCTACCACATCCACGCGATGGCGATCTCCGACCCGGACCTGTCGTCGGGTGCCCAGCACCAGACCGGCGACTACTACCTGGGCATGAACGGCCTCGCCGGCCGCGGCGCCGACGACGGCCCGTCGGTCACCAAGGTGACGTGGGAGGAGTACCAGCGCGGCTGACGCCGAGCGCCCGGTCGTGGTGGCACGGCCGGGCGCAGCGGTGGTTTGATCGAAGGACCGACTCAGGGGGAGGTCCGATGGCGGGCAAGGCGTTCCGGTTCGGCGTGGTCGCGGCGGCCGGGGAGGGCGGCGCGAAGTGGCGCGAGACCGCTTTGCGCGCCGAAGCGCTCGGGTACTCGACGCTGCTTTCGCCGGACAACCTGAACCTGCCGACGCCGACCGCGGCGCTCGCGGCCGCCGCGGCGGTGACCACCGAGCTGCGCGTCGGCTCCTTCGTCCTGGCCAGCCCGCTGCGCACCGCGCGGGCGGCGGCCTGGGAAGCGCACAGCCTGACCGCCGTCACCGAAGGCCGGTTCGAGCTCGGCCTCGGCACCGGGCTGCCGTCGATGCGGCAGCAGGCCGGCGAACTCGGCCTGCCCTACGGCTCGGGCCAGGAGCGGCTCGACTCGATCTCCGAGACCGTCGACCACGTCCGGCGGCTCGACGGCGACGCGCACACGCCGGTGATGATCGCCGCGGGCGGCCCCAAGGCGCGGGCGCTCGCCGCGAAGAAGGCCGACATCGTCACGCTCGCCGGCGGCCCGCTGACCACCCGCGAAGAAACCGCGGGCCACCTGAGCGAAATCCGCGCCGAAGCCGGGTCGCGCGACCTCGAGTTCGCGATGAACATCTGGGTCGTCGGCGAGCGGGTGCCGCCGTGGATCCGCGGGTTCCTCGGGGTCGACGCCGAAACGCTGATCGAGCACGACTCGCTCGCCATGCTCCGCGGCGGCGCCGACGCCATGGCCGACGAACTCGAACGGCGCCGCGACGAGCTCGGCATCTCCTACTTCAGCGTCAACGGCGCCTTCATCGAGGAGTTCGCGCCGCTGGTGGCGCGGCTGACGGGGAAGTGAGCGTCGCGGGGTCGGTGTTGGCCCCGCAGAGCAGGACGGCGACCCGCTCGCCCGGCGCCGGCCGGTAGGCCCCGGTGCGCAGGGCGGCGAACGCTGTCGCCCCGCCGGGTTCGACGGCGAGGCGGTAGCGGTCCCACAACGCCGCGCGGGCGTCCAGGATGGCGGCGTCGTCGACCAGCACCGAGCCCACGTCCGCGCGGGTGGCGACCGCGAAGGCGATCTCGCCCAGCCGCGAAGCGCCCAAAGAATCGGCGGCGACCCCGGACACCTCGACCGGGACCGGTTCGCCCGCGGCCAGCGCCGAGTGAAGCGTCGGGGCCGTGCGCGGTTCGACGCCGACCACCCGCGCGCGGCCCTCGACCGCGGCGGCGATGCCCGCCAGCAGCCCGCCGCCGCCGACCGCGACCAGGATCGTGTCCAGGCCGTCGACCTGCTCCAGCAGCTCCAGGCCGATCGTGCCCTGCCCGGCGCAGATCTCCGGCTGGTCGTAGGCGTGGCAGAAGAGCGCGCCGGAATCCGCCGCGTGCTTCACGGCGGCGTCGTAGGCGTCGGCGTACTTGTCGCCGACCAGCTCGACGCCCGCGTCCAGCGCACGCAGTTTCGCGACCTTCACGGCGGGCGCGTTCGCGGGGACGAAAACCCGGGCGGCCAGCCCGAATTCGCGAGCGGCGTGGGCGACGGCGAGCCCGGCGTTGCCGCCCGAGGCGGCCACCACCCCGGCCGCCGAGAGCTCGCCCGCCGCGATGATCCGGTTGAAGGCGCCCCGGGCCTTGAACGACCCGGTGTGCTGCAACTGCTCCAGCTTGAACCACACGCCGTCGTCGGCGAGGACCGGCGTCCGGCGGACCCGGCCCCGGATCCGTTCGGCCGCCCGTTCGACATCCGCTGTGCTGATCATGCGGTCCAGCATGCGCGCCGTCCGGCCGTAAGCACCAGCGAGGTCTCCTATGCTGGCGTTAGCGGAGCTGATGGCCGGAGGTAGCCCGTGCTCGACGCCCACCGCCTCGCCGTGCTGGCCGAGGTCGCGCACGCCGGCTCGATCGCCCGGGCCGCCGAGCGGCTCTCCTTCACGCCCTCGGCCGTCTCGCAGCAATTGGCCAAGCTCGAGCGGGACGTCGGGGCCCGCCTGCTGCACCGGCACGCCCGCGGCGTCACGCTGACGCCGGTCGGGGTGGCGCTGCTCGGCCACGCGGAGACGGTCGTCGGCGAGCTGCGCACCGCCGAGCGGACGGTCCGCGCCCTGCTCGGCGCGGAACCCGCGCAGCTAACCGTGGGCACGTTCGCGAGCGCGGGCATGACGCTCGTGCCCGCCGCGCTGGCGGACTTCCGCCGCGACCACCCCGCGGTGGCGCTGCGGCTGCTGGACCTGGAGCCACCCGACGGCTACGGCCTGGTCAGCTCCCGCGACCTCGACCTGCTGATCACGCACCGCTACCCAGGGGCGCCGCTGCCCGACCCCCGTGGGCTCACGCGGACGCTGCTGCGCTCGGAGCGCTTCCGCCTGATCCTCCCGGCGGGTCACCCGAAGGCGCGCGTCCGCCGGCTCACCCTGCGCGCGCTCGCCGATGAGGACTGGATTTCCGGCAGCCCGGGCGTGCCCAACCGCGGCTGCCTCGACGAGCTGGCCGACGCTGCCGGGGTCGCGCTGCGGGTGGCCTACGAAACCCGGGACTACCAGGTGGTCCTGGCGCTGGTGGAGGCCGGGCTCGGGATCGCGTTCGTGCCGGAGGGCGTGCTCGGCCGGGTGGGCCCGGCACGGATCGAGGTCCGCGACGCGGCCGACGCCCGGCCGGCCCGCGAGATCTTCGTGGTCCACCACCGGCGGCCCGGCCCGCTGGTGACCGAGATGGTGGCGCTGCTCGGCCGTTAGAACTACGTTCGGGACAGGTCCTGGTCCGTTGCTGAGCGAGGTGGTCGCGCTGCGTGGCGCCGTCAGCGGCCGGCGGGCTCGAAGCGCGACGACGCCGCCCGGAGTGCGTCCAGGCACGCGCGTACCGCGCCGCGGTCCTCCTCGCCCGCCCGGCAGACGGCGAAGATCGTCCGGTCCAGCGCCGGGCGCGTGGTCAGGATGCGGACGCCGTCGGGCAGCCGGTCGCGGGCCAGCCGGGGCACCAGTGCCGCGCCGATGTTGCCCGCCACCAGGGCCAGCTGCGTCGGGTAACTGCCGACCGTGCAGCTGATCCGGGGCTCCAGCCGCTGCTCGCGCAGCACCTGCGTCAGCCACTCGTAGCAGCCGGACCCGGCGCTCCAGGCGATCCACGGCACGTCGTCCAGCTCGGCCAGGTCGACGGCCTTGCGGTGGGCCAGCCGGTGCCCGGCGGGCAGCGCGAGGTCGGCGACGTCGGCGAACAGCGGCAGCGCCGTCGCCGACGGCGGGATCTCCGTCGGGCGGTCCGCCCAGCTCTCCACCACGGCGACGTCGAGCTCACCCGACACCACCCGGGGGATCGTGTGCTCGGCCTCGCCTTCGTGCAGCGTCACCACCAGCCCTGGGTGCTGGGCGGACAGCGTGGTCAGCGCGGGCGGCAGCAGCGCGTGCACCGTCGTGGGGATCGCGCCGATCCGCAGCGGCCCGAAGACGTCCTCGCGCAGCAGCTCCAGATCCGCTTTCGCCTCCGCCACCTGCGCGAGGATCCGTTCGGCGTGCCCGGCCAGCACCTGGCCCGCCTTCGTCAGCCGGACGCCCCGGCCGTGGGGTTCCAGCAGGGTCTGGCCCGCCTCCCGCTCCAGCTTCGCCAGCTGCTGGGACACGCCGGAGGGCGTGACGTGCAACGTGGCGGCCGCGGCGGCGACCGAGCCCTGATTCGCGACCGCGTGCAGCGCCCGCATCCGCTCGAGTCCGAACACGGTAGCGATGCTACCGGGTTCCGCGAAGGAACATTCGCTTGTCCTTGACAGTTGCGACCCGCACGCTGGAGGGGTGACCACGACCGCGTCCCGCCCCACGACCACCGCACCGGCGTTCACCAGCCGGTTCGACCCGCGGCTGCTGGCCGCGCTCGGCAGCTTCTGCATCTCGCTGTCGTCGGTCTTCATCAAGGTCTCGCACACCAGCGGCAGCACGAGCGCGTTCTGGCGCTGCCTGCTCGCCCTGCCCGTGCTGCTGGTGCTCGCCGCGCGGGAACGGCGGACGGCCGGGCCGGTGCACCGCCGCGTGCTCTTCCCCCTGCTGGCCGGTGCCGGCCTCGGTGTCGACTTCGTGCTGTGGGGCGAGGCGATCCCACGGGTCGGCGCCGGGGTCGCCACCGTGCTGCTCGCCGTCCAGGTGGTCATCGTGCCGGTGCTGGCGTTCGCGTTCCTGCGCGAGCGGCCGTCGAAGCTCTTCCTGGTCGTCGCGCCCGTGCTGCTCGGCGGCATCGTGCTGGCCGGTGGCTTCGCCGGCACCGGCTCGTTCGGCCCGGACCCGGTGACGGGCGCGGTCGCCGCGTTGCTGGCCGGCGCCGGCTACGCGGTCTACCTGTTCCTGATCCGGCTCAGCGGTGGCCAGGGCACCCAGGCGCACTCGCTCGCACTGGCGACGATCTCGGCGGGCGTGGTGGCCTTCGTGGCCGGCGTCCCGACCGGCACGCTCGACCTGACCCCGCCCCCGGCGGCGTTCGGCTGGCTGGTCGCGCTCGCCCTCGTCGGTCAGCTGACCGGGTGGATCCTGATCTCGGCCGCGCTGCCCCGGATGTCGGCCACCACCGGCGCGACGCTGATGCTGCTGCAACCGGTCGGCGCGGTGCTCCTGGGCATCGTCCTGCTGGGGGAGGCTCCGAGCGTGCCGCAGCTGATCGGCTGCGCGGGCGTGGTCGCGGCGGTGTGCTTCGCCGGGGGCGGACGATCTGCGCGCGAACGACGTCCCGGCTAACGTCGCGGGCATGCGGGTACTGGTCGCCGGCGCGTCCGGCTTCGTCGGCAGCCGGTTGTGCCCGGCGTTGGAAGGGGCCGGGCACGACGTGCTCGCGATGACCCGCCACCCCGCGAAGTACCGCGGCGCCGGGAAAGCCGTGCGGGGCGACGTCGCCGACGCCGGTTCCCTGCGGGACGCGCTCGAGGGCGTCGAAGCCGCCTACTACCTGGTGCATTCACTCGACAGCGCGGACTTCAAGCGCCGGGACGCCGACGCCGCGCGCGAGTTCGCCCGCGCCGCGGCCGACGCGGGTGTGCGCCGGATCGTCTACCTCGGCGGGCTCGGCGATGACGACGACTCGCTGTCGGAGCACCTGGCCAGCCGCCGCGAGGTCGAACGGCTGCTGGGGGAGACCGGCGTGCCGGTCACCGTGCTGCGCGCCGGGATCGTGATCGGCCACGGCGGGACGTCGTGGGAGCTGACCCGCCAGCTGGTCGAGCACCTGCCGGCGATGGTCACCCCGCGCTGGGTCCGCACCCGCACCCAGCCGATCGCGATCGCCGACGTCGTGCGCTACCTGGCCGGCGTGCTCGACCACCCGGAGGCCGAGGGGAAGACGTTCGAGATCGGCGGCCCGGAAGTGCTGGCCTACCGGGACATGCTGCAGCGCGTCGCCGCGATCGAGGGCAGGCCGCTGCTGATCCTGCCGGTGCCGCTGCTGTCCCCGCGCCTGTCGTCGTACTGGCTTTCGCTGGTCACCGACATCGACGTCACGACCGGGCGGGCGCTGATCGACTCGATGACCAACGAGGTCGTCGTCCGCGACGACGCGATCCGCCGGATCGTCGAGTTCGAGCCGCTGGGCTACGACGACGCCGTGCTGCAGGCGCTGGGCGAACGCGCGAAGAGCAGGCGGACCGCGTGAGACGACGGGCGTACCTGGCCGCCGTCACGGCCGCCGGGTCCGGGCTGCTGGGCGCGTCCCTGGCCAGCCGTTCCGGGTCACGCCGGTTCCACACGCTCACGGCGTCGGTCGCCGCGACCTGGTTCGCCGGGGCGGGCCGGGTGCCGCGCGGTCGCCCCGACGTCGTCCAGCCGCTGGTGGTGGGCGCGGGCGCGTTCGGCGCGTTCTACGGCTGCGCGCTGGTGGCCCGGCACATCCCGCTGCTGCGGCGCGCTATCACCGGTGTGCTCGACCACGCCCACCGCGGTTCGACGGCGTCGGTGGCGGTGACGACGCTGGTCACCGGCGCGGCGGAGGAGGTCTTCTTCCGCGGTGCGCTCTACGACGCCTTCGGGCCGCGCGGCGCCACCGCGGCGTACGTCCTGTCGACCGCGGCGACGCGCAATCCCGCGCTGGTACTGGCCTCCGCGGTGATGGGGACGCTCTTCGCCGTGCAACGCCACCGCTCGGGCGGCGTGCAAGCCCCGGTGCTGACCCACGTCGCCTGGTCGGCGCTGATGCTCGCGGTCATGCCGCGGTTGTTCCCGCCGGAGGACTAGACCACCGTTGTCCGGAACGCGGCCCGACCGGACAGAATCCTTCGCTTATCCCGCCCGGTGTTCTTATGCTGGAAGGAACTCCGGTGCGTGGAGAGGGATGTCGATGCGGACATTGCTCGTGCTGCTGCTCGTGTTCGGTTCCCTGACCCCGATCCCCGCGACCGCGGCGACGACCGCCGCCGCGGTGTGCGTCACGTCGTGCGACACCCTCGACCCGTCGCGGGCCGCGCGCGAGAGCTTTCCCTTGCCCGACAAGGTGATCAACGGGCGCGTGCTGCGGCTGCACGCGTCCGACCCGGACGGCATGGCCTGGGCGAGCATCGACAACGGCGTCGCCGGCGACGCCGTCTGGCTCGACCGCTCCTGGGACGGCGGCGCCTCCTGGGAAGGCTTGCTGGGCAAGGCGAGCGTCCCCGGCTCGTGGACCGGCACCCGCACCCTGATGTACAACCTCACCGACCCGGCCCACCACCGCCGCGGCCTGGTCCGCGCCTGCGGGGACGCGCAAGGCGTCGGCTGCACCGCCTGGATCTACCCGGACGTCTGCGACAGCGCGTGCGACCGGAGCGCCCCGGGAGCCGGGGACAGCCAGCCGGTCGCGGCGACGACGTTGTTCGGCCGCACGATCCGGCTGCACTTCGACGGCCGCGGGATGGCGTGGGCCGGGATCGAAGCCGGCGGCGCCGGCGACGAGATCTGGCTCGACCGCTCGTGGGACGCCGGCGCGAGCTGGCCGGACGGTTCGTCGCTGGGCCGCACGAGCACCCCCGCGGGCGCGGTGGGCACGCGCACGACGGCGTTCGCCACGCGTGATCCCCGCGGCCGGCTCTACGGCGGCGCGGTCCGCGCGTGCGGCCGGGAAGCCACGCACGCCCAGGGCAGCTGCACGGCGTGGGCGCGCCCGGCGACGACCCGCGCGGCCGGCGCGCTCGACGCGCTGATGTGGTCCTACGAGCCCTACACCGCGTGGTGGCCGTCGAGCTGGTGGAACTCCGCCGTCGCGGTGACGGCGGTGGCCGACGCGGGCGGGTTCGACGCCGCGCTGGCCCGCACCTTCGACGTCAACCGGGTCGCTTTCCCCGCCGGGGTACGGAGTTCCGACCCGATCGACGGGCACTTCGTCAGCCGGGCGATCGACGACAGCGCGTGGTGGGGCCTGGCCTGGCTCGCCGTCTACGACCGCACCCACGACTCGCGGTACCTCACCGAAGCGACGACGATCGCGGACTACGTCCACGGGTTCTGGGACACCGGCACCTGCGGCGGCGGGGTGTGGTGGGACCGCGAGCGGACGTACAAGAACGCCGTCACCGCGGGGTTGTACCTGCGGCTGACCGCGTCGCTGCACCGGCGGATCGCCGGCGACACGGTGTGGGGCCAGCGGGCTCGCACGGCGGGGGACTGGTACCTGGGCAGCGGTCTGGTCAACGCCTCCGGTCTGGTGAACGACGGCTTGACGTCGTCGTGCGCGAACAACGGCCAGACGGTCTGGACGTACAACCAGGGCCTCGGCATCGGCGGGTTGCTGGAGCTGTGGCGCGGCACCGGCGTCCAGTCCTATTTGGACGCGGCGAAGCGGCTCGCGGACGCGGCGATGGCGCGGCTGACGTCGGGTGGCGTGCTCGTCGAGTCCTGCGAGACGGGTTCCTGCGACGACAACCAGAAGCAGTTCAAGGGCATCTTCACGCGCTACTTCGGAGACCTCGCCGCGGCGACGGGCTCGGCGACCTACCGCGCGTTCGCGCAGAAGCAGGCGGACGCGCTGTGGGCGGGCGACCGGGACTCGCTGAACCGGATCGGGCTGCGCTGGACCGGGGTCACGCCGAACGCGGCCGACTGGCGCACGCAGGCGTCCGGGCTGGAAGCGGTGCTGGCGGCCGGGTAGGCCGGCACGACAGAATGGGCGGCGTGCGGATCCTCCTGCTCGCGGCCGTCGCCGTGCTCGCCACCGGGTGCTCGCCCGAGATCGCCGGGCACGCCGTGCCGAAGGGGTTCGTCGTCAAGGACGGGACGGTGCTGCGGTTCCGGCCGGTCCTGCTCGAAGCGCCGCCCGGCCCGGCCACCGGGACGGCGGCTGAGCGGCAAAGCACCGATCTCGCCGCGCAGCAGGCCGCTGTGCAGGGATTCGACTGCGTCAAGGACCAGCCGGATCCCTTGGACGGCCGCGACGACCCGGCGTTGCCGCTGATCAGCTGCGACCGTGCGCAGGGCACGAAGTACGTCCTCGGCCCGGGCTTCCTCAGCGGCGCGGACGTGAGCCGGGTCGACGCCATCGCCGATCCGCGGACCGGGAGCCCGGTCATCACCCTCAGCTTCACCGCCAAGGGCACGAAGACCTGGGCCGAGTGGACCGGGCAGAACGTCGGCAAGCAGGTCGCGATGGTGCTCAAGAGCCGCGTCCTGACCGCGCCGTCCGTCCAGTCGGCCATCACCGGCGGCGAAACGCAGATCACGGGGAAGTTCACGCTGCCGGAAGCGCGGCAGCTGGCGAAGGACATCGCCGGGGGCTGAGGCCTCAGCAGTCCGCGACGGTCTCGGTGCAGGCCTGCGTCTCGGTCTTGTTGGTCGCCTGGTGGAGCAGTTCGTAAAGCTCCTCGCGCTGGTCGCCGCTCAGCGCGCTGAACACCTCGTCCTCGACGGCGGCGAGCGCGAACTCGGCCCGGGCGAGCAGCTTCGCGCCGACGTCGGTGAGCTCGACGACGTGCCGGCGCCGGTCGACGGGGGAGCGGCGGCGCTCGATCAGGTTCTCGGTTTCGAGGTCGTTGAGCAGCCCGACGACGTTCGTGCTGTCCATCTCCAGGGTCTTCGCCAGGTCCTGCTGCGAGCTGCCGCCCAGGTCGCGCAGGACGGTCAGGGCGATCAGGTGGCGCGGCCGCAGCCCGAGGGGCTTGAGCACCGAATCGCTGCGGGTCTGGAGCCTGCGCGTCAGCTGGCCGAGCAGCGCCCCGCAGCGGTGGGGCGGCTGGTTCACGACCGGCAGCGACGTCATCTGCCCAGTATATGAGCGACCCGATGGTCGATGTGCTATTAATGGTTTGTCTTACACCAACGATATACGGGCGGCTAACGACATGGCGCATCTCCTCCACATCGACTCGAGCATCCAGGGCGAGCGCTCGGTGAGCCGCCGGCTCAGCGCGCGGGCCGCGGCGGCGTGGCGCGCCGCGCACCCGGACGGCACGGTGACCTACCGCGACCTGGGTGCCGACCCGCTGCCCCACATCGACTCGGCGAGCGGCCTGGCCGGCACGGTGCCGCCGGAGCAGCACACGCCCGAGCAGGCGGCCGCGTGGGCGCGGACCACCGAACTGGTCGCCGAGATCAAGGCGGCCGACACCGTCCTGCTGGGCCTGCCGCTGTACAACTTCGGCGCACCGAGCAGCGTCAAGACGTGGGTCGACCACCTGATCGCCCCCGGCCTCTCGGTCGACCACGAAACGCAGTCCGGCCTGCTCGGCGGCCGCGAGTTCATCGTGCTGGCCTCCCGGGGCGGCGGGTACGGCGAAGGCACGCCCCGCGCGGGCTGGGACCACGCCGAGCAGTGGCTCCCGCACGGCGTCTCGCTGACCGGCCTCGAGCCGCGCTTCATCACGGCGGAGCTGACGCTCGCCCACGTCAACCCGGCGATGGCGGAGCTCATCCCGCTGGCCGACGCGAGCCTGGCCACGGCGGAGCGCGTCATCGACGAGCTCTGGCTCCCGGCGCGCGTCTGACTCGAACGTCTTGAATGAGTCATTCAGGACATCCGGTGACCTGAATGACTCATTCACGACGCTCACCCATGGCCCCGACGGCGGCGGCGCCGGGCGCGGGCGGTACCGTGCCGCCGCGGGCGGTTGGCATGTTGCGGTACCCGCGGAGGCCGCACCTGGGTGAGGAAGGTCAGGTTTGAGCGCGCACACCTCCCAGATGGACGACATCCGGCTCGTCGCGCAGCCCAGCGCGCTGCCGGTGACCGAGCTGTTCGTCCGCCTGATTCTCACCGACTGGTCCCTGCGGCCCATGCTGGAGCAGACGACCGCGGCCGCCAGACGGCTGGTCGAAGCCGTGATCGAGGCCGGCAACCCGAAGGCGCCGCCGTTCGTGACGTTGCGGCTGCGGCTGAGCGCCGCGGTCCTGGTGGTCGAGGTCGACGACGACGTCCCCGGCCTGCCGGAACCGAAGGCCGGGCCCGGCGAGCGGGTGGGCGTCGAACACGGCGCCGGCGGGGCCCGCACGACCTGGTGCGAGCTGGCGCTGCCCGGCGGCATGAACGCGAAGCAGGTGCGCCTGCCGCGCCGCCAGGACCGCCGGACCCTCGTCGACGAGCCGGTCTCCGGCGAGCCGGTGACCGCGGACCCGCAGGTGCTGGAGCGCCTGCTGACCCGGCTGAGCGGCTGGTCCGCCGACGGCTGACGCGCGCGCCCGGCCCCTCAGGGCTCCGCTTCCCGCGCACCGAGCGGCTTGCCGAAGGCGGTGTCGCGAATGACTCATTCGGGACCTCCCAAGCCGCCAATGACTCATTCGCGACCTCGCTCGAGCGGGGGCCGTCGACTTTGCCGGGACCCTGTCCGGCCCGTCCTCCACTGAACGCTTCCGCCCACGCGTCCGTGCATCAGGCAGGGGGACGACGAGGAGGAAGCCGCCGTGCGCATCGTGATCGCGGAGGACGACGCCCTGCTGCGGGAGGGGCTCGTGCTGCTCCTGCGCAGCGAGGGGTTCGACGTCGTCGAGGCCGTCGACCACCCGGGCGATCTGGTGTCGTCGGTCGTGGCGGCGGCGCCGGACCTGGCCGTCGTCGACGTCCGGCTGCCGCCGACGTTCACCGACGAAGGGCTGCGCGCCGCCCTCGAAGCGCGGCGCCGGGTGCCGGAGCTGGCGATCCTCGCGCTGTCCTCGTTCGTCGAAGACGGCTACGCGGGCGACCTGCTGGCCGCCGGCGGGGCCGGGGCCGGGTACCTGCTCAAGGAGCGCGTCGGCCGGCCCGACGAGTTCCTCGACGCACTCCGGCGCGTCGCGGCCGGCGGCACCGTGCTGGACCGGGACGTCGTGGCGGTCCAGCTGGCGAAGCGCCGTCCCGGCGATCCGGTGGCCGCGCTGACCGACCGCGAGTGCGAAGTCGTCGCGTTGCTGGCCGAGGGGCATTCGGTGCCGACGATCGGGCGGCTGCTCGGCATCGGCACCGCCGCCGCCCGGCAGCACGCCGGGGACGTCAGCGCGAAGCTGCGCGTCCCCGGCCAGGCCGGCGCGATGCTCAGCTATTTACGAGCGTGAGCAGTTCGGCCTGCTTCTGCCGGTACCGGGCCACGTTGGCCAGCTTGACGTCTTCGTAGCCGCGCACCAGGTCGGGCAGCTCGGCCAGCGCGAGCACCCGCGCCCGGTCGGCGTCGCCGCCGCTGAACGCCCGCAGGATCGTGGTGCGGTAGTCCTCGACCATCTTGCGTTCGACCCGCCGCACTTCGGCGCGGCCGAACGGGTCGAGCCGGGTGCCACGCAGCTTGCGCAACGCGTGCAGCAGCTTGAACGCGGGCCGGAACCACGGGCCCAGGCTGATCTTGCGCTTCATGCCGAGCGCGCGCAGCACCGGCGGGTGCAGCCGGTAGGCGTACTTCGTGCCTTCGCCGAACTGCTCCGAGAGGCCGTCGGTGAACGCCGGGTCCAGCGAGAGCCGGGCGACCTCGTACTCGTCCTTGTACGCCATCAGCTTGTACAGGTGTTTCGCGACGGCCTCGGTGATCTCCGTCGGCCCGTCCTCCAGCACCCGCACCCGCTCGACGAACTCGGCGTACGCGCGGGCGTACCGCTCGTCCTGGTAGGCGACCAGGTCCGGCAGCCGGACGTCCAGCAGCCGCGCCAGCTCGGAGCCGGACTCGGCGTGGACCAGCTTGCGCGCGGAGGGCTGCGCGACCCGGCGGGCCGGCGCGGGGGCCGAGGTGAGTGCCTCCGGCTCGGCCACGAGCTGACGGCCGCGGCGGAAGGCCTGCAGGTTCGCCGGCACCGCGGTGCCGTTCAGTTCGATCGCGCGCTCGATCGCCGCGGCGGGCAGCGGGATCGCGCCGGTCTGATAGGCGGCGCCGAGCTGGAGGACGTTGGCGAACTGGTCGTCGTCGAACAGCTCCTCGGCGAGACCGCGGGCGTCGAGCGAAACCGTGCGCGATGCGGCGGTGTCGATGGGCGCGAGGACGCTGCCGGGGTCCGGGAAGGACACCGTCGTGTCGACGACCATCCGGCCGGTCGGGACCTCGGTGGTCGACACGACCGCGGTGGTCCGCTCGGCGTCGGCCACGGCGAGGTTGGCTGCGTCCGCCCCGACGAGCGCGTCGCACGCCAGGTAGAGGTCGCACTCGCCGGTGGCGAGCTTGGGGGCCTGCTCGACCGGTTCCGCCGTCACCTTGAGGTCGGAGACGACGGCGCCGCCCTTCTGCGCCAGCCCGGTCTGGTCGAGCGTGCGGACGTGCCGCCCGTCGAGCACCGCCGCCGTGGCGAGGATCTGCGTCACGGTGACCACGCCGGTGCCGCCGATGCCGGTGATCCGCACGGTGAAGTCCGTCGTGGACGTCGCGGGCGCGGGAATCGCGTCGGCGGCCAGCTCACCGAGCTTGCGCCGCTGCTTCTTCCCGGTCGGCACGACGGTGACGAACGACGGGCAGTCCCCGGCCAGGCAGGAGTAGTCGACGTTGCACGACGACTGGTGGATCGCGGTCTTGCGGCCGAACTCGGTCGCCACCGGCTGCACGGACAGGCAGTTCGACTTCGTCCCGCAGTCGCCGCAGCCTTCGCAGACGCGCTCGTTGATCACCACGCGGGTGGCCGGCGCCGTCTGCTTGCCGCGGCGGCGTTTCCGGCGCTTCTCGGCCGCGCACTCCTGCTCGTGGATCAGCACGGTGACGCCCTTGACGCCGGCGAGTTCTTCTTGCACGGCCAGGAGTTCGGTGCGGTCGAGCACCTCGACGTCGGCGGGGAGCTTGCGGCGCCGCAGCTTCGCGGGCGCGTCACTGGTGATCACGACCCGCTTCGCGCCCTCGACGAGCAGCAGTTCGGCGACCTTCTCGACCGGCAGCCCGCCGACCGCGTCCTGGCCGCCGGTCATCGCCACCGCGGAGTTGTAGAGCAGCTTGTAGGTGATGTTGACGCCGGCCGCGACCGCCGCGCGGACCGCGAGGCTGCCGGAGTGGGTGAAGGTGCCGTCGCCGATGTTCTGCACGAAGTGCTCGGCGTCGACGAACGGTGCCATGCCGATCCACTGCGTGCCCTCGCCGCCCATCTGCGTCACACCGAGGACGGTGCCGACCTGGTCGGGCTCCATGAACAGGGCCATCGTGTGGCAGCCGATGCCACCGCCGACGAGCGTGCCTTCCGGGACCTTGGTGGAGGAGTTGTGGGGGCAGCCCGAGCAGAAGTACGGCGTCCGCGCGAGCAGCGGCACCGAGATGCGCTCGCGGCGGCGGCGGGCCTGGTGGGCTTCCACCGGCGGGATGCCCCCGGGCAGCCGCCGGGCCAGCCCGGCCGCGACGCCGTCCGGGTCCAGCTCGCCGAGCTCGGTGAACAGCGTGCGGCCGTCGCGGTCCTTCTTGCCGGTCACCGCGGGGGCGCCGGGCACGCCGTAGAGCACCTCCTTGAGGGCCGTCTCGACGAACGAGCGCTTCTCCTCGACGACGACGATCTCGTCGAGCCCTTCGGCGAATTCGCGGACGATCGCGGGCTCCAGCGGGTGGATCGCGCCGAGCTTGAGCACGCGGATGCCGTACTTCGCCAGGGCGCCCGCGTCGAGGCCGAGCGCGCGCAGCGCCTGCTGGAGGTCCAGGTAGGACTTGCCGGCGGAGACGATGCCGATCCGGTCGGCGGGCCCGCGCGCGGTGATGCGGTTGATCCCGCTCGCGCGCAGGTACTCCGTGACCAGCGGGAGCCGGACGGTGAAGAGGCTGCGCTCCAGCTCGGCGAGGCTGGTGCCGAGCAGCCGCGACGTCGGCGTGTGCCGGTACGCCCGCTCGAGTTCCGGCGCGGTCCACTGAGGACTGACGGTGGCGGTGCCGGACGCGTCGGCGACGTTCGCGACGATCTTGAGCGACGTCCACACGCCGGCCGCGCGGGACAGCTCGACCGCGTGCATGCCGAGGTCGAGGACGTCCTGGGAGTCGGTGGGGTAGAGGATCGGGATCGCCAGGTCGGCGAGGGCGAGCTCGGACGCGCAGGGCACGGTCGAGGACTTCGCGTTCGGGTCGTCGCCGACGAGCGCGACGGCGCCGCCACGCGGGTCGGTGCCGGCCAGGTTGGCGTGGCGGAGCGCGTCGGAGGCCCGGTCGAGGCCGGGGGCCTTGCCGTACCAGAAGCCGGTGACGCCCCGCTTCCCGCCGGCGCCCGCGACGAGCTGGCTGCCCATCACCGAGGTCGCGGCCAGCTCCTCGTTGAGCCCGGGCCGGTGCACGACGTCGTGCTTCTCCAGCAGCGTCGAGCGGCGGCCGAGCTCGAGGTCGTACCCGGCCAGCGGGGAGCCCTCGTAGCCCGAGACGAAGACGGCGGGGTCGCCCCCGCGGGCGCGGTCGTGCCGGACGCGGTCGAACAGCAGCCGGACCAGGGCTTGCACCCCGGTCAGGTGCACGGTCCCCGCCTCCCGCAGATAGCGGTCTTCGAGCGTGAACGTCTCCACGGCGAGGCTCCTCTCGATGTGCTTCCGGGCACAGTGCGACGCCGGCCACAGCGACGCAACAGGCGTTGGCGTTCCGGGACTCTATACGCAAACTTCGGAGGCCCCGCGCTCCGGTTGGCTCGGAATTTTGCGCGGAGTTACGCTCGCACGCATGCCCGAAGAGCTGCTCGACGCGACCGACCACGAGATCCTCGGCCTGCTGCGCGAGGACGCCCGCCGCACGCTGTCCGACATCGCCGGCCGCGTCACCCTCTCCACGGCCGCGGTCAAGCGCCGCATCGACCGGCTGCGTGAGACCGGCGTGATCACCGGCTTCACGGTCCAGGTCGACCACGCGAAGCTGGGCTGGGGCATCGAGGCGTTCACCGAGCTGCGTTTCGTCGGCAACACGAAGGTCGCGGAGATCCTGCGCACGACGACCCGGATGCCGGAGGCCCAGGCGGTCTTCACGATCGCGGGCGACCCGGACGCGCTGGTGTGGCTGAGGGTGCGCGACATGGCGCACCTGCAGAAGACGATCGACGAGATCCGGCGGCACCACCAGGTGACGGGGACGAAGACGCTGATCGCACTGGAATCGTGGTCCCGTGGCACCTGAGGTGCTGACGACCCTGGCGCGGCGGCCGGACCTGGCCGAGGCCGTCTACGCCATCCCGTACCCGCCGGGTTCGCCGTCGTTCATGGCGGGCAGCCTCACGAGCCTGCTGGTGCGCGGCCGCCGGGTGGCGCGCCGCTGGCCGCACCTCGTCGTCGCGTTGCTCGACGGCGACCAGCCGATCGCGCGCGGCATCATGGTGCCGTTCCGCGGTCGCGGAACGCTGCCCGCCCGCGGCTGGGACGAAGTGGCGGTGTGGGCCGCGGAGGACGCGCTCGACGACGTCGCGGCGGACACCGCGGGCGCGCTGGAGATCGCCGTGCACCCGGAGCACCAGGGCCGCGGCCACGCCGGCACGGTGCTGGCCGCGATGCGCGACGCCGCCGCGGCGGCCGGGCTGGGCTCGCTGGTGATCCCGGTCCGGCCGCCGGACAAGGCGGCGGTGCCGTCGAAGCCGATGCGCGAGTACGCCGCCGAGACCCGCGCGGACGGGCTGCCCGCGGACCGCTGGCTGCGCACCCACGTCCGCGCGGGCGGCCGCGTCGAGGCGATCGCCCCCTGTTCGGCGACGGTCCAGGCACCGCTCGCGGACTGGCGGCGCTGGACCGGCCTGCCGTTCGACCAAGACGGCGTCGCGACCGTCCCGGGCGCGCTCGCCCCGGTGTTCGTCTCGGTGGCCGAGGACTTCGCGGTCTACGTCGAGCCGAACGTCTGGGTCTCGCACCCGGTCGTGAGTGTTTAGTCGGGTTAGAACCCGAACAAACACTCACGAGCCCCGCGCGAGACTAGCCGTGCAGCAGGACTCCGGACGTGCGCTCCCGCTGGAAGAAGAACTCCGGCCACTCGATCCCGTCCGGCGGGGCCTGGATCGCGGCCGCCCGCCGGCGCAGTTCGGTGAGATAGTCGTTGTCCAGGATCGCGCGGGCCGACAGCGGTTCGCGCAGCAGCGTGTCCGCCGGGCCCTCGTACAGGTACGCGTCCACGCCGGGGTATCCCCGCGTGCCCGGCGGGTACTCCCGGTTCAGCGGGAAGTACGTCGTCTCGAGGCCGCCGAGCCAGGAACCCTGCACCGGTACCAAAGCGGGCCACGAACCCAGCCGCTGCTCGAGCCGGGCATTGTCCACAGTGAACCCGCGGTGATCCGCGACGACGTACGCCGCACCGGGGTGGGCGCGCTCCAGGCGGGCGACCGCGCCGCTGCCGCCGTCGTGCGTCAGGTGGCCGAGGCCGAACAGCATCAGGACCTTCCGGTGCTTCTGCAGCACCTGGGTCTCCACCACCGAGGCGATCGTCGTGTCGCGGTCCAGGAACGGCTCCAGGTCGGCCGGCGCCTGGACGCGGCTCCAGTCCACCGGTGGATCGCACGCCAGCACCCGGATCTTCCGCGCGGCGGGCAGCGTCGTGTTGACCTGCCGCACCAGCGCGAAAAGCTGCTCGTAGAACGTCGAGAACCCGCAGCTCGGCTGGGTCGTGTCGCGCCAGACGCGGCTGACGTCCGGGACGTCACCCCCGGCGATGTAGTCGTCCAGCAACGGCTGCAGCAGCGAATTCCCGCACTCCACGGCGATGTCGTTCACGCGGCCGGGGAAGCGCGGGTCGCGGACGAGGTCGAAGACGAACGGCCCGACGTCCGGGCTGGACTTCGCGACGATCGCGTGGTCGTCGAACGCGGCGAGCAACGCGCCCGCGGGATCGGCGGGCGGGCGGGACTGGCCCGCGTCCGCCGGCGCGGCGAACAGGGTGACGGCCGCCAGTACGGCCAGGAAGAGGCGCATCAAGGGCTCCATGACTAGTTCCCCCACTGTCTTACGACTGTAAGACAACTCGGCCAGCATTCAGGCCGGCCCTGGCACTTGTCAAGGCCGGGTCAGTGCCGGAACGCCTCCGCGAGCCACCACGAACCGCCGTCGTCGGCGATCTTCGCGTCGATCACCAGCGGCGTGGTCCGCGGCCCGTTCAGCCACTCGCGCACCGCGAACAGGTCCTCGGCCGACCGGACCGTCACGCCGGTGCAGCCGAAACCGCGGCCGATGGCGGCGACGTCGGAGTCGGGGAAGCGGACCGTCGTCATGTCGGCGTCGCCGAAGTGGTGGACCTCCGCGCCGTAGGCGGCGTCGTGGTAGACGATCACCACCAGCGGCAGCCCCAGCCGGACCGCGGTGTCCAGTTCGGACAGTGCCATGTGGAACCCGCCGTCGCCGGTGCCGAGCACCGGCAGGCGGTCCGGGCGGGCGAGCGCCGCGCCGATCGCGGTGCCCAAGCCGAGCCCGATGCTCTGGAACGCCTGCGTGAAGCAGAACCCCTGCTCGTCGGGCACCGAGAGGTACGCGCTCGGGTAACCCATGAAGTTGCCCGAATCGATCGAGACGATCCGCTCCGCGGGCAGCAGCTCGTCGAGCAGCTTGCTCAGCGTCCGCGCGTCGATGCGCCCGCCGTGGGACAGGTCCTCGTGCTCGACGTCGTTCCAGCGCCCGGTCGCGATCCGGGCGGCGACCTCTTCGGTGCGGTACCCCTGGCTCTCCTTCGCCACGGCCAGCACCTCCGCCGCGGTGCCCGCGACATCGCCGACGACGCCGAGGTCGACCGGCCGGTGCGCGCCGAGGGCCGCCTGCTCGACGTCGACCTGGACGAGCTTCGCGTGCGGGCTCAGCAGCTTGCCGTGCCGGGTGGTCCACGTGTTCAGCGCGCAGCCCCAGCCGACGACGAGGTCGGCGCCGAGGATCAGCTCGGCGGCCGTCGGCGACGCGAAGCCGCCCGAGATGCCCATCGCGAACGGGTCGCCGTGGAACAGCCCGTGCGCGACGGCGGACGTCGCCAGCAGCGCGCCGCACCGCGAAGCCAGTTCCCGCAACGGTTCCCGGCTGCCGCGGGCGCCGCGGCCGGCGATGAACACCGGGCGTTCGGCGGCCGCGAGCAGGTCCGCGAACGCGGCCACCGAAGCGGGATCGGGCCGCAGCGCCGCGGGACCCGGGATCGGCGGCAGCGCGGGCATCAAGGGCGCGGCCTCGGCCTGGACGTCGAGCGGGAGGTTCAGCACGACCGTCCGCCGCTGCTGGCGCGCGGTCCGGAAGGCGCGCACGGTGTCGGCGACCGCGCTCGCCGCCGAGTGCACGCGCTCCGGCACCGCGCCGACCGCCGCGGCGAGGCCGTCCTGGTCGACGCGGAAGTTGGACAGCACCGACGCACCCGCGGAGTCGGCGGTGAGCACGAGCATCGGCGTCCGGCTCTTGGCGGCTTCGGTGATGCCGGTCATGGCGTTGGTCAGCCCGCAGCCCTGGTGCAGCGACAGCACCGACACCTTCCCGCTCATCCGGGCGTAGGCGTCGGCCATGCTCGCCGCGCCGCCCTCGTGGCGGGCGGCGACGAACCGGACGCCGCCCGCGCGCAGCGCGTTGGTCACCTCGAAGTTGCCGCTGCCCACCACGCCGAACGCCGTGCCCACGCCGAGGCCGGCGAGGGTCCGGCCGACGAGTTCGGCGACGTTCACCGCTCCACCAGCGCGAGCACGCGGGCCGGGCTGCCGGAGCCGCCGACGATCGGCAGCGGCGAGACCACCAGCACCGTCCCGGTCGGCGGCAGCGCCGCCAGGTTCTGCAGCTGCGTCAGACCGTGCTTGCCCGCGCCGAGCAGGAGTTCGTGGCACGGGAACATCGGCTCTAGGGCGGGCGCCTGCCCGGCGTCGGTCCCGACGGTCTCGACGCCGAGCCCGGTGATCGGCGTCTCCTCGGCGAGCCACCGCGCGCACTCGGGCGAGACGCCGGGGGAGTGCGCGCCGGACTCGTCGGCGTTGAGGAACCGCTCCTGGTCGTCGCTTCGCGCGTCCCAGCCGGTGCGGTAGAGCAGCCAGCCGCCGTCGGGGAGCGGGCCGTGCTCGGCCGTCCAGGCGCGGACGTCGTCGATCGAGAGCAGGAAGTCCGGGTCCTGGGCCGCCCGCGCGGAGAAGTCGAGGACGACCGCGGGCGCGACGAGCGTCTTCAGCGGCACCCGCGAGACGTCGTGACCGTCCTTTCCGGACACCCAGTGCACGGGCGCGTCGAGGTGGGTGCCGGTGTGCTCGCCGGTGTGGATGTCGTTCCAGTACCAGCGCGGCCCGCGCTCGTCGTAGCGGCTGATCTCCTCGAGCCGGAACGGGATGGTGTTGGCGAACGGCTCCGGCAGCCGCAGGATCGGCGTGCTCGAGCTCAGGGGCGCGGTCAGGTCGACGATCTCGACCGCCCCCGAGGTGATCGCCTTGCTCAGCGCGTCCAACAACGCCATGCCTGCCTCCCGGTGCCGGTGTGCCTTCCGATCGAGACCCTATGCCCGCGGGCACCACCTTGACAGCGCCGCGCTTCCCGGTGTTGTCTTACTGGTGTAGGACAGTAGGAGGTCCCGGTGATCGAGTTCGTCCTGGACGGCCGTTCCCGGGTCGCCACGTACATGCAACTCGTCGTGCAGGTGAAGCAGGCGCTGCGGGTCGGCCTGCTGCGCCCCGGCGACCAGCTGCCGAAGGTCCGCGAGGTCGCGCAGGAGCTGGCGATCAACCCGAACACGGTGCTCAAGGCCTACCGCGAGCTGGTCCTGGAGGGCCTGGCCGAAGGACGGCCGGGGGTGGGCACGTTCGTCACCGGCGACCTGGCCGGCCCGTCGCTGGGCGCCCAGGCGAACCTGCGCGACGAGCTGCTGGCCTGGCTCGAGCGCGCCGACGCGGCGGGCATGACGCCGGACGACATCGCGGCGCTGATCGAGACGACCATGCGCGGAACAGCGGTACCGCGCGGGTAGCGGGGGATGAACTGGTGATCGCGACGACGGTGCGCGCCACGCCGGTTGCCGTGCGGGGCAAGCGCCCCAATGTGGCGTTGGGTGCGTCAGACGCACCGAACGCCACATTGGGTGCGCTGGACGCACCCAATGCCACATTGGGGCGCATTTCTGGCCGGCGATGAACACTGGACGCGCGAAACTAGGGGAGCCGGAGATGGAGCTGGCGGTCGAAACCCGCGGGCTGGGCAAGCGGTACCGCCGCACCTGGGCCCTGCGCGACTGCGACCTGGCCGTGCCGGCCGGGCGGATCGTCGCGCTCGTCGGGCCGAACGGTGCGGGCAAGACCACCCTCCTGCACCTGGCCGCCGGGCTGCTGCGGCCGGATTCGGGCGAGGTGCGCGTGTTCGGGCAGCCGCCCGCCGCCGCGCTCGCGGAAATCGGCTTCGTCGCCCAGGACACCCCGCTCTACCGGGACTTCACCGCGGCCGAGCTGATCACCATGGGCGGCAAGCTGAACCGCCGCTGGGACGCCGCGGCGGCGCGGGAGCGGCTCGGCAGCGTGCCGCTGGACCGCCCCGCAGGCAAGCTCTCTGGCGGGCAGCGCGCGCAGGTCGCGCTGGCGCTCGCACTGGCCAAACGGCCGCGGCTCCTGCTGCTCGACGAGCCCATCGCGAGCCTGGACCCGCTGGCCCGCCGCGAGTTCCTGCGGACGCTCATGGGCGCGGTGGCCGAGCACGGGACCACCGTGCTGCTCTCGTCGCACCTGCTGACCGACCTCGAACGCACCTGCGATCACCTGGTCGTCCTCCAGGACGCCCGCGTCCGGCTGGCCGGTCCGGTCGACGACCTGCTCGACGCGCACCGCACGGTCGTCGGCCCGCGGGCGGGCAGCGACGAGATCGCGGGCGTCGCGCAGGTCGTGCGCGCCCACCACACCGAACGCCAGGTGACGCTGCTGGTGCGCCGCACCGGCCCGATCGATCCACTGTGGACAGAACACGAAGTGGGACTGGAAGACCTGGTGCTCGGGCACCTCGGCGCGGCGGAGGTGCCCGCGTGATCTGGCTGACCTGGCGCCGCCACCGCAAGCCCGCGTTGTTCGCGGTCGCCGTGCTCGGCCTGCTCGCGGCGGTCATGGTGCCGACCGGGCTGGCGATGCGCGCGAAGTTCGGCGACTTCGGCCTCGGGACGTGCCGCGAGGCGCTCGGGACCGCGTCGATGATCACGCAGACCGAAGCGGTGGCGCGGTGCGAAAGCCTCGGCCACCAGTTCCAGCGGGAGTTCGGGAACCTGCAGTTCGTCGCCGTCCTCTTCGTGGTCCTGCCCGCGCTGGTCGGCGTGTTCTTCGGCGCGCCGCTGGTGGCCCGCGAGGTCGAGCAGGGCACCCACCGTCTGGTGTGGACACAGGGCGTGAGCCGGGTGCGGTGGGCGCTCACCACCTTCGGCATGACCGGCGCGATCACGGCGGTTTTGGCGACCGGGTACGCGCTGGGTGTGTCGTGGTGGTTCGAGCCGCTGGTCACCGCGAGCACCGGCCGGCTCGCGTTCCTCGCGTTCGACGTCCAGGGGATCGTGCCGGTCGCGTACACGCTTTTCGCGCTGGCACTGGGAATCTTCGCGGGGACGTACTGGCGGCGCGTGGTGCCGGCGATGGCGCTCGCGCTGGCCGGGTACGCGGTCGTCCGGATCGCGGTCGAGGTCCTCGCCCGGCCCGGCTACCTGCCTGCTCAGGTGCGGACGTTCTCCCCGACCGGCACGCAGACCCCGAACCCGGCGTCGGGCGACTGGATCCTGACGCAGAACGTCCGCGTCGACGGGCAGGTGGTGCTCCCGAAGGCCCAGCTCGGCCCGTGCCCGCCCGGGCAGTGCGCGGCCGAACCGGGCACGACCAACTGGCTGGAATTCCAGCCGGGCGACCGGTTCTGGACGTTCCAGGCCATCGAAACCGGCATTTTCGTGCTGCTGACGGCGGCACTGGTCTGTTTCGCGATCCGCCGCATCCGCACCATCGCCTGAGCCTCGGCACCGACGTTCGGCGGATTTACAACGTTGTATCAACCGGGTAAGACTGTTTTTACAACGTTGTAACGACGAGCGGAGGCTGGTACCCGTGTCGCTGAGCCGCAGGCAGTTCGTCACCGGAGCCGTCGCCGCGACCCTGCTGACCGGGGTGAACCCGCCGAACGCCGCCGCCGCGCTCCGCGTCCGGACGGTGGCACCCGCGCGGGGCGGCCTCTACGCGCCCAACGCGGCGCCCCTGCAGCCCACCGCCTTCCTCAAGCTGCCGCCCGGCGCGGTCACCGCCCGCGGCTGGCTCGCCGGGCAGCTGCGGCTCCAGCTCGACGGCCTCTGCGGGCACTACGCCGAGACCTCGCACTTCCTCGATTTCACGACCAGCGGCTGGGTTCACCCGGAGCGCGGCGGCTGGGAGGAGGTGCCCTACTGGCTGCGCGGCTACGTCGACCTCGCGGCCGTCACCGGGGACGCCACCGCGAAGGCCACCGCCGGCCAGTGGATCGACGCCATCCTCGCCACGCAGCAGTCCGACGGCTTCTTCGGCCCCACGGCGTTGCGCACCGCGCTCAACAACGGCCCCGACTTCTGGCCGTACCTGCCGTTGCTGCAGGCGCTGCGGTCCTGGCAGGAGTACACCGGCGACCCGCGGATCGTCCCCTTCCTCACCCGCTTCCTCCGCTACATGAACGCCCAGGGCAAGAGCGCGTTCGACTCCAGCTGGGTGTCCGTCCGCTGGGGCGACGGCCTGGACAGCGTGTTCTGGCTGTTCAACCGCACCGGCGACACCTTCCTGCTCGACCTCGCCGACAAGATCCACAGCTTCGGCGCGAGCTGGGTCGACAACCTTCCGAGCCTGCACAACGTCAACATCGCCCAGGGCTTCCGCGAACCCGCCCAGTACGCGCTGCGGTCCGGCAACGCGAGCCTGACCCAGGCCACCTACGCCGGCTACGACACCGTGATGGCCACCTACGGCCAGTTTCCGGGTGGCGGCTTCGCCGGCGACGAGAACGCCCGGCCCGGCTTCGGCGACCCGCGGCAGGGCTTCGAGACCTGCGGGATCGTCGAGTTCATGGCGAGCCACCAGCTGCTCACCCGGCTGACCGGCGACCCCGTGTGGGCCGACCGCTGCGAGGACCTGGCCTTCAACTCGCTGCCCGCGTCGCTCGACCCGGACGGGCGCGCGGTGCACTACATCACCAGCGCGAACAGCGTCGACCTCGACAACGTGCCCAAGAGCGAAGGCCAGTTCCAGAACGGCTTCGCGATGCAGGCCTACCTGCCGGGTGTCGACCAGTACCGCTGCTGCCCGCACAACTACGGCATGGGCTGGCCGTACTTCACCGAAGAACTCTGGCTCGCCACCCCGGACAACGGGCTGGCCGCGGCGATGTTCTCGGCCAGCAGCGTCACCGCGAAGGTCGGCGACGGCACCGCCGTGACGATCACCGAAGACACCACCTACCCGTTCTCCGAGCAGGTCACCTTCACGGTCCGGACGCCGAAGCGGCTGGCGTTCCCGCTCTACTTCCGGATCCCGGCCTGGTGCGCGGCGCCGCGGCTCACGGTCGCGGGCGCGGCGGTCACGGCCCCGGCCGGGCCGGCGTTCGCCAAGGTCGACCGCACCTGGGCGGACGGTGACGTCGTCACGCTCACGCTGCCGCAGCGCACGACCCTGCGGACGTGGCAGGCGAACCACGGTTCGGTGTCCGTCGACCACGGCCCGCTGACGTACTCGCTGAAGATCGGCGAAAGCTACGAGCGGCTGGGCGGCACCGCGCAGTTCCCCGAATACGCGGTGCACGCGACGACGCCGTGGAACTACGGGCTGGCCCCGGACGCGGCGCTGACGTTCGCCGCGACCGGCGGGACGCTGCCGTCGAACCCGTTCACGCCGGACACGGCACCGGTCAAGATCACCGCGTCCGCGCGGAAGATCGCCGAGTGGACCGCGGACGACCAGGACGTCGTCACGCCGCTGCAGGCGTCACCGGCTCGCAGCGCGGCCCCGGTGGAGACGGTCACGCTGATCCCGATGGGCGCGGCGCGGCTGCGGATCACGGCGTTCCCGACCGCCACGCCGGACGGGACCCCGTGGGTGGCCGGCGGCGGGGGAGCGGGGATCCGGATCGTGAACCGCAACTCCGGCAAGGTGCTCGGCGTCGATCAGATGTCCACTGCGGACAGTGCGCGGGTGGTGCAGTTCGCCGACAACGGCACCGACGACCACGTCTGGCACCTGGTGGCGAACGGCGACGGCTGGTACCGCATCCGCAACCACCACTCGGGCAAGGTGCTGGGCGTGGACCGGATGTCCACCGCGGACAGCGCGATCGTCGTGCAGTTCGCCGACAACGGCACCGCGGACCACCTCTGGCAGCTGGTGGACAACGGCGACGGCTGGTGGCGCCTGAAGAACCGCAACTCCGGCAAGGTGCTCGGCGTCGCGGGCATGTCGACCGCGGACAGCGCGCAGGTGGTGCAGTTCGCCGACTCCGGGACGGCCGATCACCTGTGGCGGCTGGTGCCCGACGGGCGGGTGCGGATCGAGAACCGCAATTCGGGCAAGGTGCTCGGCGTCGATCAGATGTCCACTGCGGACAGTGCGCGGGTGGTGCAGTTCGCCGACAACGGCACCGCGGATCACCTGTGGACGTTCGAACCCACGGCGGCCGGCTGGTACCTGATCCGCAACGTCAACTCGGGCAAGGTGCTGGGGGTCGACCGGATGTCCACCGCGGACAGCGCGATCGTCGTCCAGTTCACCGACAACGGCTCACCCGACCACGAGTGGCGCCTGCGCGACGACGGCAGCGGCTGGTTCCGGATCGTGAACCGCAACTCGGGCAAGGTGCTCGGCGTGGACCGGATGTCCACTGCGGACAGTGCGCAGGTGGTGCAGTTCGGCGACACCGGGACCGCCGATCACCGGTGGCGGCTGCGTTAGCGCTTGACGCCGACGATCCCGGCCACGCACTGCGCCGAACCGGACAGCGGCGTGAGGCGGGGGCCGTCCGGCCACCACTGGTCGCACACGGCCAGCCCCGGCTCCGAAGTCGCGTTGGGCTGGACGAACTCGAGCCCCGGCAGCATGGCTTCGATCTCGGCGCGGGTGCGGAACCGGCCGGCGCCGAGCGGGCCCTGGACCAGGATCTGCTCGATGCGCTTGGCGATCTCGGTCAGCTCCGGCACCTCGGGGTCGAAGAAGTGCGACAGCACGACGAACGAACCCGGGGCGAGCGCGTCGATGTACTCGCGCATGACGTCGACGGCGCCGTCGCCCTCGAAGTGGTGCATCGTGCCGACGTGCAGCAGCGCGACCGGCTCGGAGAAGTCGATGTACCGCAGCACGTCCTCGTTCGCGAGCACCGCTTCCGGCTTGAAGATGTCCGCGTCGACCATGTGCGTGAAGTCGTTCTCGACGAGCAGCGCGCGGCCGTGCGCGAGGACCACCGGGTCGTTGTCGACGTAGACGACCGTGTGGTCCTTGTCGATGCGCTGGACGATCTGGTGCGTGTTCTCCGCTGTCGGCAGGCCGGAGCCGCAGTCGAGGAACTGCCGGATCCCGGTCTGGTTCGCCAGCATCCGCAGCGCGCGGTTGTGGAACCCGCGGTTGCCGCGGGCGATGTCGACCGCTTCGGGGACCGCCGTGCGGATCTTCTCCATGACCACGCGGTCGACCTCGTAGTAGTTGTTGCCGCCGAGGAACCCGTCGTAGATCCGCGCGATGCTCGGCCGGTCGGGATCGACTCCCACCGGCTTCTGGCTCGGCGACAGGGTTTCGGACATGGCGACCTCGCAGGACTTCGGCCGGTGGCTGTGCGCCACCCAGCGTAGTAGGTCGCGTCCGGGCAGTGAAGCCGAGGTCAGCCGCTCGGGCGTAGCCGCTGGTCCGGGATGTCGTCGCGGGCGCGCTCGGTGCGTTCCCGGCGCAGCCGTTCGAGGTGCTGGTCGATCCGGCGGTCGAGGTCGAGCGCGGCCTCGGACAGTTCCGTCAGGTCGCGACGGGACCCCGGGTGGCCGATCGCCCCCGTGTCCACTTCGTCCCCTGCCCTGTCCACTGCCGGTACCTCCCGCGTCGGTTCGTTCCGCCCGCTCACCGGCGTTACTGCCCCAACGGCGGCTTGCCAAAACAAGGACTGTGGTGACGTCCGGCACGCCGTGCCGCCGTCCGGTGGACCGGGTGCCGATTTTCTGGTGTCAATTCTGACCAGGTGGTAGAAATTGAGCAGAGCCCACCGCGACTTCAGGAGCTGGGGATGAGCGACCTTTCCGTGCAGCTTTACTCGGTCCGCGACGCCTTCGCGGCCGATCCCGCCGACACCCTGCGGCGGCTCGCCGCGATCGGCTTCACGCAGGTGGAGCCCTACGGGGTCGTCGAAAACGCCGACGCGCTGCGGGCCGGGCTGCCCGCCAACGGCCTGACCGCGCCGACCGCGCACGCCCGCCTGCTCGGCGCCGACCAGGCGGCCGTCTTCGCCGCGGCCGCCGAGCTGGGCATCGGCCTGGTGATCGACCCGCTGGTCAAGCCCGAGCAGTGGCAGGACCCGGCCGACATCGCCGCGACGGCGGAGGCGCTCAACGCCGCCGCCAAGCTCGCGGCCGAGCACGGCGTCCGCGTCGGCTACCACAACCACTGGTGGGAGCTGGAGTCCCGGATCGGCGGCCGCAGCGCGTTCGAAGTCCTCGCCGACCAGCTCGACCCGGCCGTCGCGCTGGAGGTCGACACCTACTGGGCCACCGCGGGCGGCGAGGACGCCCCGGCCCTGCTGCGACGCCTCGGCGACCGGGTCCGCGCGATCCACGTCAAGGACGGCGGCCTCGCCACCGACGCCACCGGCCAGGTCCCCGCCGGCCAGGGCCGGGTGCCGATCGCCGAGGTGCTGGCCGCCGCGCCGGACGCCCTGCGCGTGATCGAGTTCGACGCCTACGACGGCGACCTCTTCGAGGCCGTCGCCGCCAGCCACGCGTTCCTGGCCGGCCGGTGACCGGCGGGCCGGTCGGCGTCGGGTTCGTCGGCGCCGGCGTCATCAGCGGCACCTACCTCGAAAACCTCACGAGCTTCCCGGACGTCCGCGTGCTGCGGATCGCCGACCTCGACACCGAGCGCGCGGCGGCCCGCGCGGCCGAGTACGGCGTGCCCCGGTCGGGCACGGTCGCGGAGCTGCTCGACGACCCGGACGTCGAGCTCGTGGTCAACCTGACCGTCCCGGTCGCGCACGTCGAGGTCGGGCTGGCCGCCCTCGAAGCGGGCAAGCACGTCTGGGCGGAGAAACCCCTCGCGCTGGACCGGCAGACCGGCCGCAAGCTCCTCGATCGCGCACGGGAGAAGAACCTGCGCGTCGCCAGCGCGCCCGACACCGTGCTCGGCGCCGGGCTGCAGACCGCGCGCCAGGCCCTCGACGGCGGCCGCATCGGCCGTCCCCTGACCGCGCTGGCGCTGTTCCAGGTGGCGGGCCCGGAACTGTGGCACCCGGCACCGGAGTTCTACTACCAGCCGGGCGGCGGGCCGCTGCTCGACATGGGCCCGTACTACCTGACGGCGCTGGTGCACCTGCTCGGCCCGGTCCGGCGCGTCACCGGCGCCGGCGGGCGGGCGCGCGACACCCGCGTCGTCGGGTCCGGGCCGCGCGCGGGGACGGAGTTCCCGGTGCTGGTGCCGACGACGGTCACCGCGCTCGTCGAGTTCGAGCGCGGGTCCGCCCAGCTGGTGCTGAGCTTCGACTCGGCGCTCAAGCGGGCCGGGGTGGTCGAGCTGACCGGCACGCTCGGCACCGCCGTCCTGCCCGACCCCAACCGGTTCGACGGCTCGACCGTGCTGCACCTGATCGGGCACGACGAACCCGAAGAGCTCGCGCCGTCCGGGCACCCGGCGTCACGCGGGACCGGGGCGCTGGAGCTGGCACGGGCGATCCGGGCCGGCGTCCCCGAACGCGCGTCCGGCGAGCTGGCCTACCACGTGCTCGACGCGATGCTGTCGATCGAGGAGTCCTTGACGCGCGGGCAGACCGTCGAAGTCGCGAGCACGGTCGAGGTCCCGCCGGCACTGCCACCGGGCTGGGACCCGTACGCGAAGACCCTCTAGAACGGGACGGTGAGCAGGTTCCGCAGGTAGAAGCGCAGCGAGCCGACCAGGTCCACGTCGCCGGGCACGGTCAGCCACTGCACCTGGAGGCCGTCCATCAGCGCGATGAACGTCAGCGCGGCCAGCGCGGGTTCGGCGCCCGCCCGCAGCTGGCCGCGCGCCGCGAGGACCTCGAACGACTCGTGCACGCTGGCGCGGGCGGCCCGGTAGTGGCGCTGGAAGTAGTCGTGCGCGGGGTGGTCCGGCGCGACCGCTTCGGCCGCCAGCCGGGAGTAGAGGTCGACGATCCCGGGGTGGCGGACGTTGTGCTCGGCGAGGGCGACGAAGTGGCGCAGGACTTCGAGCCCGGCCGGCACCTGCAGCTGCTCGCGCTCGGAGTCGTCGGCGTCCCGGCGTTCGAGCACGGCGGCGAGCAGGGCTTCCTTGGTGGGGAAGTGGTAGAGGAGGCCGGCGTGCGAGATGCCGACGCGCTTGGCGATCTCGCGCAGGGACGAGCCGTGGTAGCCGAGTTCGCCGTACGCCGCGGCGGCCGCCGTGATGATGTCCTCGCGGCGGATCCGGCCCTTCAGGTAGCCCCCGGTCACGGGGTCACGGTGGTCTCGGCGGCGTGCACGGCACCATCATGCCGCAGCGCTCTTTCGCACAAAAGACGTGAGCGTCCGAACAAATCGGTTGTGCGAATGCGCAGGGGTTGCGACCATCGCGGGGTGAAGAGCGCGGAACGGCAGCAGGTGATCGTGGCGCGGCTGCGCGACGCCGACCAGGTGGGTGTCGCCGAGCTGGCCGCGGCGACCGGCGCGTCGGAAATGACCGTGCGCCGTGACCTGGACAACTTGGCTTCGCGCGGCGTGCTGCGCCGGGTGCACGGCGGCGCGGTCCCGGCGTCGCCGTCCGGCGTCGAGCCGCCGTTCGCGGCCCGCGCCACGGCGGCCGTCGCGGCGAAGCGGGCCATCGCGGCCGCGGCGGCGGAGCTGATCCGCGACGGCGAGACGGTCGTCCTCGACAGCGGCACGACGGCGCTGGAACTGGCGCGCCTGCTGCGCGACCGGCCGGTGACGGTGATGCCGCTGTCCCTGCACGCGGCTCGCGAACTGGCCGACGCGCCCGACGTCCGTCTGCTGCTGCCCGGCGGCGAACCGCGGCCGGGGGAGCAGGCGCTGGTCGGCCCGCTGACGCTGGCTTCGCTGCGGGCGCTGCGGTTCGACGTGGCGGTGCTGAGCCCCTGCGCGTTCGGCCTCGACGAGGGGCTGACGGCCTTCGACCTCGCCGACGCGGAAGTCAAGCGGCAGGCACTGGCGGTGTCGGCGCGGGCGATCGTGCTCGCCGACGGCGCCAAGTGGGGCCGCGCCGCCCTCGCCCACGTCTGCCCCGCCGAGCGCCCGGACGTCGTGATCACCGACCCGGGCGCCCCCGAAGACCAGCGCGCGGCGCTGACCGAACGCGGCGTGCTGGTGCACGTCGCCGTCCCCACCACCACGGAGAGCCGATGACGACCGCCCCGCCCCGCCCGCGTGCCGCCCGGTTCGCGACCTTCATGTTCTTCGGCGTCAACGGGTTCGGGATGGGCATGTGGGTGGTGCACATCCCGAACGTCGAGCGCGCGACCGGCATCTCGCACAGCACCCTGGGCGCGCTGCTGCTGGTGCTCGGGGGCGCCGCCTTCGCCGGCATGCAGGTGGCCGGCCCGCTCGTCGACAAGCTCGGCCACCGGCGGCTCGTGCCGGCCGCGGGGGTGTTCCTCGGCCTCGCGCTCTGCGCGCCCGGGTTCGCGGACTCCTGGTGGACGCTCGGTCTCGGCCTCGCGCTGTTCGGGTTCGGCAACGGCGCCATCGACGTCGGGATGAACGCGCACGCGGTCGTGGTCGAGCGCGCCTACCCGCGTCCGATCATGGCGGCCTTCCACGCGATGTGGTCGATCGGCGGCGCGATCGCCGCGGTCATCGGCGCCGCGACGCTCGGCGCGGGCGTGCCCACCGGCGTCACGCTCACCGGCACCGGCCTGCTGTGCGTCGTGCTTTCCCTGGTGTCCGCGCGGTTCCTGATGGAGCCGTCCGACGCGCCCGCCGCCGTTTCGGCGGAGCCGGAAGCCGCGCCGGCCCGCCGCCGCACCCCGGGCCGCGTGGTCTGGCTGCTCGGCCTGCTGGCGCTCGCGCTGATGCTGTCCGAGGGCGTGGCGAACGACTGGGCCGCGCTGCACATGGAAAAGGTGCTCGGCACGTCGGCCTCGACGGCGGCGTTCGCGTACGGCGCCTTCGCGGTGGCGATGACGACCGGCCGGTTCCTCACCGACCGCGTCGCGGCCTGGGCGGGCCCGGCGGCGATCGTCCGCTACGGCGCCGCGCTCGCCGCGGTGGGCCTGACGATCGCCGCGGCGGCCCCGTGGGTGCCGGTGTCCCTGGTCGGCTGGGCGCTGTTCGGCCTCGGCCTCTCGGGCGGCGTCCCGCAGCTGTTCACGGCGGCGGGCAACCTCGACACCCGCGCGTCCGGCGCGCTGATGGCCCGGGTGGTCGGCCTCGGCTACGTCGGCCTCCTGGCCGGCCCGGCGGTGATCGGCGGCTTGACCCATTGGCTGCCGCTGAACGTGACGTTCGCGCTGCCGGTGATCCTGTGCGTGCTGGCGGCGTTGTTCGCCGGGGTACTCAGCCCGAAGCCCGAACCGGCGGAGCAGCCCGTCGCCTAGTGGGCGACGGCCTCGTGCGCCCGGTCCGCTCCCGCGCTCGGTTCGGTGTGGACGACCACCGCGGTCAGCCGCGGGATCGTGTGCACCAGCCGGTGTTCCACCCGGTGCGCGAGCGCGTGGGCGGCCTCGACGGTCAGGTCCGCCGCCACCGTCACCGCCAGTTCGGCGCGCAGGTGGTGGCCGATCCACCGCATCCGCAGGTCCCGGGCGCCGAGCACGCCCTCGACGTCGAGAGCGGTGCGTTCGGCCAGCTCGACCGACGCCGGGTCGACGGCGTCGAGCAGCCGCCGGAACACCTCCTTCGCCGCGTCGCGCAGGACGAACAGGATCGCGACGGTGATCCCGAGCCCGACGATCGGGTCCGCGATCGGGACCCCGAGCGCGACGCCGGCCGCGCCCGCGACGACCGCGAGCGAGGTGAAGCCGTCCGTGCGCGCGTGCAGCCCGTCGGCGACCAGTGCGGCGGACCCGATCTCGCGCCCGACCTTGATCCGGTAGCGCGCGACGAGCTCGTTGCCGGCGAACCCGACCACCCCGGCCGCGGCGACCACCCACGGGTGCGCGACCGGCGCGGGGTGCAGCAGCCGCACGACGGATTCGTACCCGGCGATGGCCGCGGAAGCGGCGACGACCAGCACGACCACTACGCCGGCCAGGTCCTCGGCCCGCCCGAGGCCGTAGGTGTAGCGCCGGGTCGCGGCCCGGCGCCCGAGCAGGAACGCGATGCCGAGCGGCACGGCGGTCAGCGCGTCGGCGAAGTTGTGGATGGTGTCGCCGAGCAGCGCCACCGACCCGGTGACCAGCACGAGCCCGAGCTGCGCGACGGCGGTGACGAACAGCGCGACGAAGGACCACACGAGCGTGCGCACCCCGCGCCGGCTCGTCTCGAGAGCGTGGTCGAGGCGGTCGGTGCTGTCGTGGCTGTGCGGGCGCCACCGCGAATGGCGGTGGCCGTGGCCATGTCCGGTCATGGTCTGAGTCTATCTGCGTAAGCACGCAGATACGCAAGTAGTAGGGTAAGCGCCATGCACGCGTCGCTGCCGGAGTTCGACATGCCCACCGAAGAGCAGGTCCACCTGGCCGCGGAGTCGTTCCGCCTGCTCGCCGACCCGACCCGCATCAAGGTGCTGTGGGCCCTGCTGCAGGGCGAGTCCTCGGTGGCCTGCCTGGCCGAACTGGCGGGCGCGGCCCCGACGGCGGTCAGCCAGCACCTGGCGAAGCTGCGCCTGGCGGGTCTGGTGAAGGGCCGCCGAGAGGGCACGTTCGTTTACTATTCGGCGGCGGACAACCACGTCCGCGGCCTGCTGGCCCAGGCACTGCACCACGCGGAGCACGTGGACCGCGAGATCCCGGCAGGCGACCACGCCCACCACCCGGCCTAGCCGACCGGCTCCTGCAGCTCCGTCACCCAGCCCGCCGGATCCGCCGGGCAGTCCAGGTACAGCTCCCGCTGCGCCCCCGCCGAAGTGAAACCGTGGTCGGCGATCCACCGCACCACCGCCTGCCAGCTCGGCAGCACCCCGTCGATCGCGCCGCGGTGGACGAGCGTCGCCGCGCGGGTGGCCGGGAGGTCCGCCACCGCCAGGCCGTTCAGGTCGCCCGGGCCGATCGACGCCGGGAGGGCCGCGTGGACCACGACCTCGTCCTCCGCGCGTTGCTCGTAGTAGCACGTCAGCCGGCCGGCCGGGGTGACGTCCGCAGTGGACAGCCGGCGGCCCAGCTCCGCGCACAGCGGGCGGACGACCGGGCCGATCGACTCCGGCGCGAACCCCGCCGCGAGCCCGGTCAGCTCGACCACCCGCATGGCCGGCAGCTGCTTGATCACGACGTCGGGCGCGTCGATCGTCCGCAGCCGGGCCTCGACCTGCGCGAGCCGTGCCGCGCCTTCCGCCAGCGACGCTTCCAGCTCCGCCCGGCGCAACGTGAGCATGCCGCGCACCTGCTCGGCCGTGATCTCGTCGGCCAGCAGCGTGGCCACCTGCTCCAGCGTGAAGCCGAGGTCCTTCAGCGCGACGATCCGGTTCAGCCGCGCCAGCTGGCCGGCGGTGTAGCTGCGGTAGCCGGTCGCGGGGTCGACGCGGGCCGGGCGCAGCAGCCCGAGCGCGTCGTAGTGGCGCAGCATCCGGACCGAAACCCGGCCGTGGCGGGCGAAGTCACCGATCGAGAACACCCGCCGATCATTCCCCAGGCGCGGTGAACCCGCCGACGACGGCCGCGGCGAGTTCGGCGAACGTGAGCGCCGTGTCGTCCTCGTGCGCGGGGCCGATGACCTGCAGCCCCACCGGCAGCGTGCCGCCCGCCGGCGCGCTCACCGCGGGCAGCCCGGGCAGCGACGCCTGCGCGATCCAGAACGCCTGGTCGGCGTAGCGGTCGCCGAGGTTTCGGAACGCCGTCGTGAAGACCGCCGGGCAGAGGAAGACGTCGACGTCCCGGAAGTACCGGTCCCAGGCCGCCGCGTACGCCAGCCGCCGCCGCTCCTGCTCTCCGGCGCCGTCGACGTCGCCGTTCGCGAAGAACCACTCGACCTGGAAGCCGAACGCTTCGGCCTGGCCGGCCGGGTCCACGCCGTCCGGCCAGCCTTCGCGGACCTCGACGCCGGCGCGGGCGAGCGCGTCGACGGCGTCCGAAAGGACCTCGCCCACCTCGGCCGTCACCGGGCAGGCCGGGTCGTCGAGGACCACGCCGGCGCGGAAGTCCGCGAGCCGGGACCGGCGGGACGGGTCGAGCCGCTCCCCGGTCACGCTCAGCGCGAGCCGCAGGTCCGCGGCCGAGCGCGCGAGCGGGCCGACGGCGGACGGGAACTCCCGCTTCGGCGGCGGCGCTCCCGGCGGCTGGAAGCCTTGCAGCGGAACGGTTCCCGCGGTCGGCTTGAGCCCGTAGACCCCGCAGTACGCCGCCGGGATCCGGATCGAGCCCGCCAGGTCCGAGCCGTAGTCCAGAAAGGACAGTCCGGCGGCCAGCGCGGCCGCCGCGCCGCCGCTGGAACCGCCGGGGGTCCGGGTGCGGTCCCGGGGGTTGAGCGTCCGCCCGTAGACCGGGTTGGCGGTCTGCCCGAAGTCGGCCAGCAGGTGGTGCGCGTTGGTCTTCCCGACGACGATCGCGCCCGCGGCCCGCAGCCGTTCGACGACCACGGCGTCCCGGTCCGCGATGTGACCGGCGAACGCGGGCTCGCCCCAGGTCGTCGGCAGCCCGGCCACGTCGAACGCCTCCTTGACGGTGATCGGCACGCCGTGCAGCGGCCCGGCGGTGGCAACCCGGTCGGCGGCCGCGGCCGCGGCCAGCGCGGTGTCCCGATCGGTGACGACGACGGCGTTGAGGTCGTCCGCGTCGATGCGTGCGAGCAGCCGTTCGGTGAGTTCGCGGGACGACAGCGTGCCGCGGCGGATGCCGGCGGCCACTTCGGTGGCGGTGCGGAAGAACGTCATGGGTCCGGGATAGGACCTGACACGGTGTCAGGGTCAAGGGTTCGGGGTAGTTCACCCGTGATCGCCGTCCGACCCGCGGACGGCGCGTGGCGGAGGGAAGCCCGATGCCGATCGCAGCCACCGCACCTCCGGTGACGCCCGAACCGGTCCGGCCCGACCCCGATCTCCCGGAGCCGGTGCCGCCCGTCCCGGAGCCCGGCGTCCCGGTGCCGGATCCGTTGCCGCCCGAGACGCAGCCCGAACCCGAGCGAACCTGAAACTCAGATCATATGAGTCTCGTATGAAATGGTGTACCGTCGGGGCATGACGACAGCGCAGAGCTACCGCCGGATGGTCAACGCCGGCAACAAGATCGTGGTCGGGCTGCAGCGGCTCGGCGTCGCCTTCGGCCCGATGCAGCTGCTCACCGTGCCCGGGCGGCGCACCGGCGTCCCGCGCACCTTCCCCATCGCGGTGCTGCCCATCGACGGGCACCGCTACATCGTGCAGGCCTACCCGAAGGCGGCCTGGGTGGCGAACGTCCGGGCGGCGGCGGAGGTCACGCTCACCCGGGGCCGCCGGGCGACCGCCGCGCGGCTGGCCGAACTGCCGGTCGAGGAGCGGCGTCCCGTCCTGCGGAAGCTGGTCGAGACGAGCCCGCCGAGCGTGGGCAAGCGGTTCGTGACGACCGGGCTCGCCGAAGCGTCCACACCGGACGGGGTCGCCGCGGCGGCGGACCGCATCGCGGTGTTCCGCGTCGAAGCGGCCTGACCCCACCCGGGCGCGGTCTGTCTGAGACCGCGCCCGAGCGGGTACCAGCGAGACATGGACGACACCCCCGACCGCACCGAAACCCGGGCCGAGCTGCTGCCCGAAGAGCAGGCCGTGGAGAGCGAGGACCCCGAAGGCCAGGCCCGCGAGGTCCTGCGCGACTCCGACCGGCGCACCGAGCGGCCCGAACCCACCATGCGGCGCCGTCCGGAAGAGACGGCCTAGGCCACCGCGACCGGCTCCTCCGCCGGCCGTGACTCGCGCAGCGCCAGCACCGCACCCAGGCCGAGCGCGGCCACGACGGCGAAGAAGTAGAAGCCCCACGGGTAGGCGACCCCCGCCGTGACCAGCGCACCGGTCACGAACGGGCCGAGGATCGAGCCGAGCCGCCCGACCGCCGACGTCAGCCCCAGCGCCGTGCCCCGCAGTCGGGCCGGGAACACCTGGGCGACGTACCCGTAGATCAGCACCTGCGCGGAGAACACGAACACGCCGGTCAGCAGCACGACCGTGTTCAGCAGGAACGCGTTGCCGATGCGCAGGCTCAGTGCCGCCAGCAGCACCGCGCCGGCGCCGAACCAGATGCGCGCGATCGGCCGGATGCCGAAGCGGTCGGCGATCGTGCCCGCCAGCACCAGGCCGAGCACCGCGCCGATGTTCAGCACCAGCAGCAGCGTGATCGACGTCGAGATCGGGTAGCCCGCGGTCCGCATCAGCTGCGGCAGCCACGTGTTGAGCCCGTACACCAGCAGCAGGCCCATGAACGACCCGGTCCACACCGCGATGCTGACCCGCCGGAACCGCGCGCCCAGCAGGTCGCGCACGCTGACCCGGTCCGCGTCCTCGCGAGCGGCCAGGTAAGCCGCCGACTCCGGGAGCTTCCACCACATCAGCGGCACGGCCACCAGGCCGGCGATCCCGCCGCCGTAGAACAGCAGGTGCCAGTCTTCCTTCGCGTACAGCGCGAGGATCGACGTCAGCACCGCGCCGACGTGGTAGCCGGTCATCGTGAACGTGCTCGCGCTGGCGCGCCGCCGGGCGGGCAGGTTCTCCGACATCACCGTCAGCGCCACCGGCATGCACGCGCCGAGGCCGAGCCCGGCAAGGAACCGGAAGATCCCGAACGTCGCCACGTTCGGCGCCAGCGGCGTCAGCAGCGTGAACACCGAAAACAGCAGCACCGAGCCGATGAGCATGCCGCGGCGGCCGAACCGGTCGGTGAGCGGGCCGAGGCAGGCCGCGCCGACGGCCACGCCGATCAGCGACACCGTGGCGACCAGGGTCGCGCCCGCCGCGGTGAAGCCGAGGTAGCCGCTCTTGAGCAGGGTCGGGATGGTGGCGCCGAGCGCGACCAGGTCGTAGCCCTCGAGCAGCACGGTCAGCCAGCAGAGGACCGCCGTCCACACGGGACGGACGGGAGACGTCGTCATTGCCGTTCTCCTTAGAAGGGGTAACCCGCGATGTCCGCGCGGACGGTCAGCCACTGCGTTTCGGTGAAGGCCTCGATGTTGGCTTTCGCCCCGCCGAAGCGGGAGCCGTTGCCGGAGTCGCCGACGCCGCCGAAGGGCGCGGTGGGCTCGTCGCCGACGGTCTGCTCGTTGATGTGCACCTTGCCCGAGCGGACCTCGTCGGCCAGGGTCATCGCCGTGCCGACGTCGCCGAGGATGCCGACCGACAGGCCGTACTCGGAGTCGTTGACGATCCGCGCGGCCTCGTCGAGGTCGCGGTAGGCGCGCACCGGGGCGACCGGGCCGAAGATCTCCTCGCGCCAGGCGGGGTTGTCACCGGACAGTCCGAAGAGGACGGTCGGCGGGTAGAACGGCGCGTCGGGCTTGCCGCCGGCCAGCACCCGGGCCCCCGCCGCGACGCTCCGGTCGACGACGTCGGTGATGTGCGCGAGCTGCCGGTCGTCGATGATCGGGCCCAGCGCGACATCGCCGGTGGCGGGGTTCCCGACCGGCAGCCGGCGCGCCTTCTCCGCCAGCGCCTCGACGTATTCGTCCACTTGGGACTCGTGGATGAGGTGCCGTCCGGTGGTCATGCAGATCTGGCCCTGGTGCAGGAACGAGCCGAACGCGCCGGCGGAGGCGGCCTTGGCGACGTCGGCGCCCGGCAGCACGACGAGCGCGTTGTTCCCGCCCAGCTCCAGGTGCACGCGCTTGAGCGAGCGCGCGGCGGCCTCGCCGACCTTCCGCCCGGCCGCGGTCGACCCGGTGAACGACACGACCGAGACCTCGGGCGCGTCGACGACCGCGGCCCCGACGGCGGCGTCACCCGGCAGGAGGTGCAGCAACCCGGCGGGCAGCCCGGCCTCCTCGAAGACGCGCAGGATGCTCACACCGCCGGACACCGCGGTCCGCAGGTCCGGCTTCAGCAGCACGGCGTTGCCGAGCGCCAGCGCGGGCGCGACCGAGCGGATGGCCAGGATCAGCGGGAAGTTGAACGGCGAGATCACCGAGACCACACCGCAGGGCTGGCGCCGCGCCAGCGACCAGCGGGGCTCGCCGGTGCTCAGCACCTCGCCGAGCGGGTGCGTCGGCAGGGCCGCGGCTTCGAAGCAGATCCCGGCCGCCATTTCCGTCTCGATCGCGGCTTTCGGCCGCGTCGAACCGGCTTCGCGGACGATCCAGTCCTGCACCTCGGCGGCGTGCGCCTCCCACAGCTCGCCGGCCCGGCGCAGCACGGCGGCGCGTTCGGCGGGCTTGCGCCGCGCCCAGTCGCGCTGGGCCGCCGCTGCCGCGGTGGCGGCTTCCGCGACGTCGGCCGGCGTGGCGATGCCCACGCCGCCCAGGGTCTCCCCGGTGGCCGGTTCGACGACCCGGTGGGTCCCGCCGCTTCCCTGCGAGAATTCGTCGTCGAGCAAGGTCATGATCACTCCGGTGTGGTCGGTTCGGTGTCGACCTGGATCAGCCGCGGGCCGTCCGGGGTCGACTTGAGCTGGTCGTGCAGGTCGCCGAGGTCGGTGACGGTGGTGGCGGGGACGCCGTAGCCGGCGGCGATCGCGGCGAAGTCGAGGCCGGGGATCTCGGTGCCGGGCACGTCCGGCGTCCCGAGCACCTCGCCGAACCACTGCAGTGCGCCGTAGACGCCGTTGCGCAGGATCACGAAGGTGACCGGGACGCGGTAGTGCGCCGCGCTCCACAACGCCGTGATGCCGTAGTTCGCCGAGCCGTCGCCGATGACGCCGACGACCGGGCGGTCCGGGCTGCCCATGGCGACGCCGACCGCGGCGGGCAGGCCGAACCCGAGCCCGCCGGCGGCCGGGAAGAAGTACGACCCCTCGCGGCGCAGGTCCATCTGCCGCCACCACGCCGAGTTCGTCGACGTCGACTCGACGACGTACCGGGTGTCGTCGGACTGGGTCTCGCGCAGCGCGGCGAAGACCTGTTCCGGGTGCAGGGCCTTCTCGCCGGTCTTGGGCTCCGGGGCCGGCACGAATTCGCCCGCGGAGGGCCGGGCGGGCACCTTCGCCAGCAGCGCCTCGAGCACCGGCGCCGGATCCGCCACCAGTGCCTCGCCCATCGGGGCGCGGGCGGCGGCGCCGAAGTCGTCGGTCACCTGGATCAGCCGCGTGCCCTCCGGCAGGTACGCGCCGGGCACGTGCTGGTGGTAGCGGAACACCGGCGCGCCGAGCACCAGCACGAGGTCGTGCCCGGTGAACGCGGCCGAGATCGGCGCGATGCCGGCGGGCAGCACGCCGCGGAACAGCGGGTGCCGGTTCGGGAAGGGCAGCCGGTGCGGCGACGGCGCCACCCAGGTCGGCAGCCCGAGGTGCTCGGCCAGTGCCACGGCCCGGTCGAACAGGCCGGTGGCGTCGAGGTCACCACCGAGCACGAGTGCGGGGTTCTTCGCCCCGGCCAGCGCCGCCGCGAGCTCGTCGAGCTGGGCCCCGCTGGGCGCGAGTCCTCTTTGGACGTTGCGGTCCAGCGTCACGGCGGCGTTCGCGGGCAGTTCGGCGGCCCAGTCGTCGTAGGGGACCGAGAGGTAGGTCGGGCGCCGGTGCAGCTCGGCCTCGAACACCGCCTGCGCGAGCGAGCGCGGGACGTCTTCCGCGCAGCTCGGCTCGCCGGCCCAGCCGACCAGCGGCCGCATCAGCTGCGTGGCCTCGACGTTGGCGAGCATCGCCTCCAGCCCGATGGCGGAGCGGACCTGCTGGCCCGCGGTCAGCACCAGCGGCGAGCGCGAGTAGACGGCGTTGGTCAGCGCGCCCATCGCGTTGCCCGAGCCGGCGGCCGCGTGCAGGTTGACCAGCACCGGGCGGCCGGTCGCCTGGGCGTAGCCGTCGGCCATCCCGACGACGGCGCCTTCGTGCAGGCCGAGCACGTACCGGAAGTGGTCCGGCAGCTCGGCGAGGAAGGGCAGCTCGTTGGAGCCGGGGTTGCCGAAGACCGTGGTCAGGCCACGGCGGTCCAGGAACTCGTGGGCGAGCCGGCGGGCGGTGGGCATGGCGCGGGTCCTCCTCGGGCGGGTTGGACCAGACCCTAAAGAGCCGACCGGGCTGTGCTCCAATAAATGTTGTCGGGTGACTTCATAGATGGGATCGATGATGCGCGACTTCGACCTCAACCTGGTCCGGACGTTCGTGCTGCTCTACGAGACTCGCAGCGTGACCGCGACGGCCGAATCGCTGCACGTCACGCAGCCGACGATCAGCTACAGCCTGCAGAAGCTGCGGCGCCGGTTCTCCGACGAGCTGTTCCGCCGCAGCGGCAGCGCCCTGGTGCCCACGACGACCGCCCGCGCGCTCTACGAGCCGCTGCACAGCGCGCTGTCCGGGATCGAAACGGCGGTCAGCGGCGCCTGGTCGTTCGACCCGGCGACCGCGCGGGCCGCGTTCACGCTCTGCCTGTCGGACCTGGGGGAGATCTCGCTGCTGCCGAAGCTGATGGCCGCGCTGCCCTCGCGCGCGCCCGGTGTGACGCTGACCGTCCGCCCCCTCGACGTCGAAGGCGCCGCGGACCAGCTCGGCCGCGGCGAAATCGACGCGTTCATCGCCTCCCCGCTGATCAGCTCCCAGCGCGTGGCGCGGCTCCCGCTGTTCTCCGAGGGCTACCTGGGGATGGTCGCGGCCGATCACTCGCGGCTCGGCGCGGAGGTCACCTTCGACCAGCTGGCGGCCGAACGGCACGTGACGGTGTTCGGCCCGACCGGCCACGACGGTCCCCGCCGGGCGCTGGAGGCGTGCGGGCTCCTGGACCGGGTGGTGCTGGAGGTGACCCGCTTCGCCCCGTTGCCCTACCTCGTCCAGGACGGCGAGCTGGTGGCGATGGTCCCGCGGCTGGTGGCGGAGGTGTTCGCGGCCGAGCACCGCGTCCGCCTGTTCGACCTCCCGCTGGACGTCGAGCCGGCGCAGGTTTCGGTGTACACGCGGCACACGCACGCGCGCAGCCCGGCCCAGCACTGGCTTGTGACATTCATGCGCGAAGTGCTCAGCTGATTTAACACGCATTTTTCTTCGCGCCCTTTTTCCGCCGAAAGATCTGGGCCGAACGTGTAGTGCTTGATGCGGAACCGATCCAGCGCTGTCTAGTGTCGATCACGGTCCTGGAACCGAACTAGGGAGGAATCCGGTGAAGCTCGTCCGGCTGGTCAAGAAAGCGCTTCCCAAGAAAAGCCTGAAGGCTTACGCCTGGTACGGCTGGATCTGATCACCCGGCCGGTCCCGGTCACCGGGACCGGCCCCTTTCCCGGAGGAGCCCCGGAACGTGGTCATCGCCCGCGCGTCCCGCACGGTCGTCTTCGCCCCTCGTCTCGAACAACTGCTCACCGCGCACACCGGCGACGGTGTCTTCCGGCTCGAGCCGGACACGATCGGGATCGCGGACCCGGAAACGATGGACCGGGTGCTCCGGGCCCGCCCGGCCAACGCCGAGGAACGGCCCACGTTCAAGCCGGTGCTGGGCCGCCGCGTCACGCGCACCGAGTCCGCCGCGCTGATGCAGGCGCTGGGCGCGGACGTCCGGGCGGCGCTCAAGCGCCCCGCCGACCGCCCCGATCTCACCGGCACCTGGCCGGCCGTCCCGCACGACTACCTGCGGCGCTTCGTCTTCGGGCCCGAAACCCGCCGCTTCCGCGTGCTCGTCGACCGCCGCCTGGAGCTGACGCCGAAACTGACGTGGTCGGCCGTCACCGCCGGCGCCGCGCTGGCCCGCCCGCCGGCCCCCGGTACGCGGCTGTCCACGCTCGCCCGGCAGGTCGTCGCCGCCGAAGACCTCGCCGAGCGGCGGTTCCGGATGTACCTCTACCGCCGCGTCGCCGCGCCGATCTGCTTCACGGTGGCGGCACTGGTCACCAACGCGATCTGGCTGGGTGCGCCGTTCGACGACGACGTCCCGAACGAGCACGTCATCCACGAGGCGCTGCGGCTGCTGCCGCCGTCGTGGAACATCCTGCGCGTCCGCTCGCCCGAGTTCACGGAGGTCGACCCGCGGATCGGGGCCGGCGACGACATCCTGCTGCTGCCGCTGCTGAGCCACCGGTCACCGGCGCTCTGGGAAGCTCCGGCCGAGTTCCGGCCCCGGCGCTGGGCCGCGCTCGACCCGGACAGCCACCCCGGCTACCTGCCGTTCGGGCACGCGAACGAACGCTGCTGGGGCCGGCACCTGGTGCTGCCGCTGGCGAGCAGGCTGCTCGACGTCGTCCGCGCCGAAGGCCTGGTGCCGGATCCGCGCCGGACCCGGGCCCGCGTCGAGCTCGACGGCCTGCTGGAGCTGGCCGACGTGCCGGTCGTCAGGTCGTCGAGCAGGGAGAACCGTTGAGGCTGAACGCGGTGGGCGCCGGGTTGCCGCGGCCGGAAGCGCCGTTGAAGCCGAAGCCGACGGTCGCGCCCGGGGCGAGGGTGGCGTTGTAGGACGCGGCGGTGATCGTGACCCGGTCGCCGTCCTGCCCGAAGTCGCCGTCCCAGCTGTGGGTGACCCGCTGGCCCGCGGTGAAGGTCCAGCTGAGCTGCCACGGCGAACGGGTCTCGCCCTTGTTGCTGATGGAGACGTCGGCGGTGAAGCCGTCGTTCCACTGGTCGCGCACGGAGTAGCGCACGGTGCACAGCACGGGCCGGGCGGTTTCGGACGTGGACGGCGGCGTCGTGGTGGCGGACGCCGTCTGCCGGAGCACGGTGGGGATCGGCGTCGGCGTGGGCTTCGGTGGGGTGGAGCGCGGGGTCGTCGTCGCGGGGGAGAGCGCGTCCGGTGCCGTCGCCGCCTGCCGGCCGGGGGAGCTTTCGGACGTCACCGCGATGAGCACCAGGCTGCCGAGCACCACCACGGCCCCGGCGAGCGCGGAGATCCACCGGATCCGCCGCCCGGCCCGCTGCTGGTGCGCCGCGGCCTCGCGCGCTCGCTGCTCGAGGCGTTCGCGGTAGCCGTCCCCGGTGTCTTCCTCGCGGACGGTCGAGGCATCGGGCGCCTCGCCGAGGGAGCGCGGCGTCGCCCCGGTCTCCCGGAGCAGCTCGGCGACCGAGATCTCCTCGTCCCGCCGACGGCCGGCGCGCGCCATACCCGGAACCTCCCGTTCTGCGGCCCGACCGGCGAATCCTAGGAAGCCGCGGCGGCCTTGTAAACCGCGTGCACGCCGCGTGCACGAGACGGTGACGCCGGGAGAGTTCCCTGGGGTCGTGGCCGGATCAGCCGGCCGGGATCCCAGGAGGTTTCCGATGACCGGGAAGAAGATCATCGCCGTCGTCGGCGCGACCGGGCAGCAGGGTGGCGGCCTGGCCCGCGCCATCCTCGACGACCCGGAGCAGCGGTTCGCGCTGCGCGCGCTCACCCGCAACCCGGACTCCGACGCCGCACGGGCGCTCGCCGCGCGCGGAGCCGAAGTCGTCGCCGCCGATCTCGACGACGAAGCGAACCTGGTGAAGGCGTTCGAAGGCGCGTACGGGGCTTACCTCGTCACCGCGTTCTGGGAGTACAACTCCGTGGAGCGCGAACAGCAGCAGGCCCGCGCGATGGCCGCGGCCGCGAAGGCGTCCGGGCTGCGGCACGTGATCTGGTCGACCCTGCCCGACACCCGGCCGCACCTGCGTGACGAGGACCGCACGCCGACGCTGCACGGGCGGTACAAGGTCCCGCACTTCGACAGCAAGGCCGAGGCCGAAGCGTTCTTCGTCGAAGCGGGCGTGCCCACGACGTTCCTCTCGACGACGTTCTACTTCGAGGCCTTCACGGACTTCTTCCGGCCGGTCCGCGACCCCGACGGCGTCGTCGCGCTGCACCTGCCGATGGCCGGCGGCCGGCTGCCGGGCATCGCGGCCGAGGACATCGGCCGGACGGCGTTCGGCGTCTTCGCCCGCGGCCCGGAGCTCGCGGGGGAGACGATCAGCATCTCCGGCGAGAACCTGACCGGCGAGGAGTACGCGGCGGCGTTCGCGAAGCAGCTCGGCACCGACGTGGCCTACCGGCCGATGGCCGTCGAAGACCTGCGGGCTTCGGGCGCTCCGGGCGCCGACGACCTGGCGAACATGTTCTTCTACTACGCCGAGCACGAGAACGTGTTCGCCGGCGCCCGCGACCCCGAGGCGGTGCGGCGGCTGAACCCGCGGCTGCAGGACTTCGCGACCTGGCTCGCCGGCCACCGCGACGCCTTCGGAGAGCTGTGATGGAGTTCGGGATCTTCGGGGTCGGGGACATCGCCCCCGACCCCGCGACCGGCCGCGCGCCGACCGAGCACGAGCGGATCAAGCGGATGGTCGAGCTGGCCGTCCGCGCCGAGGAAGCCGGCCTCGACGTCTACGCGACGGGGGAGCACCACAACCCGCCGTTCGTGCCGTCGTCGCCGACCACGCTGCTCGGCTTCATCGCGGCGCGCACCAGCCGGATCAAGCTGTCGACGTCGACGACGCTGATCACCACGAACGACCCGGTCAAGATCGCCGAGGACTACGCGATGCTGCAGCACCTCGCCGACGGGCGCCTCGACCTGATGCTCGGCCGCGGCAACACCGGCCCGGTGTACCCGTGGTTCGGCAAGGACATCCGCGACGGCATCGCACTGGCCGTGGAGAACTACGCGCTGCTGCGGCGGCTGTGGCGCGAGGAGGTGGTGGACTGGTCGGGGCGGTTCCGGACGCCGTTGCAGGGCTTCACGTCGACCCCGCGCCCGCTCGACGGTGTCCCGCCGTTCGTCTGGCACGGGTCGATCCGGAGTCCGCAGATCGCCGAGCAGGCCGCGTTCTACGGCGACGGTTTCTTCCACAACAACATCTTCTGGCCGGTCGACCACACCAAGCGGATGGTCTCGTTCTACCGCGAGCGCTTCGAGCACCACGGCCACGGCCCGGCCGAGCGGGCGATCGTCGGCCTCGGCGGCCAGGTGTTCATGCGCCGCCGCTCCCAGGACGCGATCGCGGAGTTCCGCCCGTACTTCGACCACTCGCCGATCTACGGCCACGGTCCGTCGCTCGAGGAGACGATGGCCCAGACACCCCTGGCCGTGGGCAGCCCGCAGCAGGTCATCGACCGGACCATGCGCTTCCGCGAGGACTTCGGGGATTATCGGCGTCAGCTGTTCAACATCGACGGCATGGGCCTGCCCCACGCGGCGGCGCTGGACCAGATCGACCTGCTGGGCGCGGAGGTGGTCCCGGCCCTGCGGACGCCGTCGCGCGCGGCCTGACGGGAATACCGTTCCGTCGCCACGGGTTCACCCGGCGTGATGCGCTACGAGCTGCTGGGCCCGGTCCGAGCGTGGCAGGACGACGTCGAGATCGAGCTGGGCCCACCCCAGCAACGGGCGGCCCTGGCGGTACTGCTCTTGCAGGATGGAACCCCGTTGTCCCCATCCCAGCTGGTCTCGGCCCTCTGGAGCGGCGCCGAGCCCCGCGCGGCGATCGGCATGGTCCGCTCCTACGTGTCCCGCCTGCGCCACGCGGGAGTCCCGATCGAGTCCTCAGCCGGCGGCTACGCACTCCGCGCGCCGGCCCTGGATTCGAAGGAGTTCCAGCGCTTGCTGGCGTCCGCCCGCGCGGGCGCACCGGCGTCGGCCTTGCGCGAGGCTTTGGCCCTCTGGCAAGGAACCCCGCTGTCCGGCCTGAACGGCGACTACGCGGAAGCGGAGCGCGTCCGCCTGGCAGAGCTGCGCCTGACGGCCCGCGAAGACCTGGCGGCAGCGGACATCGCCGAGGGCAGGCACGCGGAGGCGGCAGCGGACCTGGCTGATCTCATAGCGGAGCAGCCGTTGCGCGAGCGCCCCCGCGAGCTGCAGATGCTGGCGCTGTACCGCGCGGGTCGCCAGGCGGAGGCGCTGGCGGTGTTCACGCGCACGCAGCAGCTCCTGGAGTCGGAGCTGGGCCTGTACCCCGGGCCGCAGCTGAAGGAGATGCAGCGCCGCATCCTGGCGGCGGACCCTTCGCTGACGGCGGTCCAGCTCCCCGGCCCATCCCAGCTGCCCCCGCAACTCCCGGAGTTCACCGGCCGCACGTCGGAGCTCGCGACGCTGATCGAGGCCCTGAAGCCGTCACCGTCCTCGGTCCCGGTCCTCGGCATCGAGGGCCTGGCCGCGATCGGCAAGACGACGTTGGCGGTCCACGCGGCCCACCAGGTGGCAGCCGACTTCCCGGACGGCCGCCTGTTCGTGGACCTGTCGGCATCCCCGGATCCGTTGGCGGAGCTGCTGCGCGGCATCGGCGTGAAGGCGATGCCGCCGTCGTCCAGCGAGCGCGCGGCCCTGTGGCGAGCGAGGACAACAGGTCTGCGGATTTTGGTGGTCCTGGACGACGCGCGAGGCGAGGAGGAGCTCAACCCCCTCATCCCAGGCCCAGCAGGCCCCGCGGTGCTCATCACAGCCCGCCGTCGCCTGTACGGCCTGTCCCACGCCCACTGGACCAAACTGGGCGGCTTGGGTACGGAGGAGTCGTTGTCCCTGCTCTCGCGCTTGATCGGCCCTGCGCGTGTCGCCCAGGACCCAGCAGCGTCCCGCAAACTGGCGGCCCGGACGGCGGGCTTCCCCCAGGTGATCCAGGCGGTGGGAGCAAGACTGGCCGCCCGCCCGGCGTGGTCGATCCCGGAGGCATTGGTGCGACTGGGCCGCCCGGCCCCCGGAGCCCCGGTGACACCCCCGGAGTGCTGGGCGATCGAGAAGCCGTACGAGTCGGTGCTGGCCGGCCTGACCCCGGCCCAGGCAAGGGCGTTCAGCCTGCTGGCCTCCCCAACCCCGATCTCGATCCCGGCGGCGGCCTCGGCGTTGAACCTGCCGTTGCCGGATACGGCGGTGCTGCTGGAGTCCCTGGTGGACGCCCACTTGCTGGAGCCGTTCGGGGCCGACCGGTACCGGTACGAGGAGCCGCTGCTGATGTTCGCCCTGGGCCAGCGCGCTGAATCGATGCAGGTGTCGTGAAACCTGGTGATCTTGCCAGAGGGGGAGTGGCGGTGGATGTGCACCCCCCTGAACGAGGGGGCGGGGTGGCCGTATACTCTTTCTTCAGCAGGTCCGAGTGGCGGAATGGCAGACGCGCTAGCTTGAGGTGCTAGTGCCCTTAACGGGCGTGGGGGTTCAAGTCCCCCCTCGGACACACGCATTATTCACCCGCGGAGAGGCCGTCACATCGACGGTCTCTTTTTCGTGGTCGAACCGCAGGTCAAGCCGCAAGTCCCGGTAGAGCTGAGCCAGCCGGCCCGGCTGGCCGTCGGCCAGCGCCGCTCCGATGTTGCCGAGCGAGTCGATCATCGCGTAGACCTCAGCCTCGCCGAGCCCGGCAGGTTCGTTGGCCGCCATCAGTTCCGCCTGAGCGGCCGCACGATCGGCTTGCGCCCGGTTGATGCCCTCGACGACTGCTGACGGGTCCACGCCCGCGGAGATGGCGTTCTGGAACCGCTGCAGCCTCGCTTCCGCATCCTCCAGTAGCTTCCGTGCGGCGCCATCATCCGCCGTCTTCGGTGTCGGCTGAGCTTGGACCAGTTGCTCGACGGTCCGTGCGATGTTCTGCCGGTCGAACAGGCCGCCGATCCACTCGTTCAAAGCGTCCCGCAGCGGCTCTTCCTTGAGATAGATCGTCGGCGGATGCGTGAGCAAGGCTGGCGAACCTGGCGTGAGCGTCCGGGCCGGGCAGCGGTAGTACATGCCGTGCTTCCGCGGGCTGCCTTCCATCTTCCGTCCGCAGGCAGTACACCGAATAAGCCCACGGAACAGGTACGCGTGCTTGACCGTTCGTCCTGCGCGCTCGGTCTTACGCGCGGTCCGCAGACCACCCGCCGCTTTGGCTCGCCGCATCAACTGCGTTTGCGTGAAGTCCTGGACAGACACGATCTCGGGATGTGCAGGCTTACGGGAGCGAACCACCCGATCCGGCTTGGCGCGACGGAACCGGACGACGTTTCCGGCCGCGACGTCGTCAGGATCAAGCAGCATTTCCTGCCGCGCCCAACGCCCGAAGAACGCGAACCCTGTGTAACGCGGGTTCTCCAGAATCGACCGCACCGTGCTGCCCTGCCAGCCATCGGCAAGGCGGTGCCGGTTCTGGTCCGGCCGCCGCGCCGACGGGCAGGGGATGCCGTCGCGATTCAGCCCGTTCGCAATCGCCCGGTCTCCATTGCCGGCGAGGTATTCGGCGAAGATGCGGCGGACGACCTCGGCGGCCGACTCGTCGAGGGCGAGCAGACGCAACCGGAATCCCTCTGCTGCCTTTCGCGGGTTCGGATGCGGTCCGCCGTCTACGACGACGTACCCGTACGGCGCCCGGCCGCCCTGGTGGCGTCCTTCGTTGACTACCTGCGCGTCCATTGCGGCCCGCACGCGAGCCTGAACGTGCTGCCGTTCCGATTCGCTCATGCCGCCGAGCACGCTCATCAGCATCTTGTGTGACGGGTTCCGCGGATCGAACTTCCCTCCCAGTTCCGGGACCCAGAGGTCCACGCCGTAGGCAGCGAACCGCGGCGCGATGAGCGAGAACTGATTCCCGAACCAACACCGGGTACCTTCACCTACGACCAAGGCATTCCAGCCACGACGCGGATTCTTCAGTGCGGCCAGCAACTGCGACGCCTCGGTTCGCCGGTCCCACGGCACAGAACGCGACTGCCCGATGTCGAAAAACTCGGCCACGATCCGGCCGCCCAGCGGCTCGACGAACTTCCGCGCGTTTCCGAACTGCCAGCCGCGCGAGGTCTCCGGGTCTTGGTTGTCCTCCGTCGAGCACCGCCCGTAGACGGCCAAGGCGCCGATCCCTTCGTCCACGGGCTCGGCGACCTCCAGCCCAAGGATTTCGTCTAATTTCGACCACGGGTCGCTGATTTCAGCGGGCATCGGTCGCCTCCCTTGCCGGTCCGTCGAGCACCGGCACCTCGGTCAGTTCGATCAGCACGGCCAGCAGCGCACGCGCAGCCGCCGGCGTCAAATCTGGCAATCCCGCAGGTAGGATAACCCGATACGCCTGACCTTCCACCCGTGCACTCATGACGGATCACCGGCCCCGGCGGGTTCGCCGCCGTCTCGTACACGCTGGACAGCTCGGCGGATATCAGCGGTCAGGTAGCCGCGCACCTGCCGCGTCTCGCCGTCTTCGCTGGTCACGCGGTCACGCGTTGGCCGGCACTCCACCTCGCTCATCTGCTGGGAGAACGTCCGCCGGTCAGCGTCCAACGCCTCCAGCAGCTCGGCCGTCGGCACGAAGTCGCGACCGTCAGGCCCGAGGTCGTCACCCAGGTAGGTGACGAGCGACGCCAGCGGTTCGGGCAGCTCGGCCAGCGGCGCGGCCGTGCCCGCGCCGAGTGCGTGCGCCACGGCCGCATGATCGAGCGTCGGCATCGTGTCCTGTCCGGCCGCGTGCCCGGTGAGGGTTCCCGCGGCTTCCCGCAACGCGCGGCCTTGCTGGCAGATGGTCTGCCAGTCCTCGTTCGGCATGTAGTACGTCCGGACCGTCATTGCTAGAACATCGGCTCCGGCCGCCGTGTCGCCGTCCGGACGGAGGACACCGACGCCCTTGTGCGAGGCAAGCAACCGCGAGGAGTCGAATCCGCGCGTGTTCATCTGCTCGCCGAGCACGATGTTGGAGTCGCGCCAGTCCATCACCCGGAGTGCGAACCGCGACCCGAGCACCGCGCGGAGCCCGGACGGGATAGTTTTCGAGTCTGGTCGTTGCGTGGCCAGGACAAGCACGATCCCGGCTGCCGGCCCCTTCTTTGCGAGCCACGTCAGCAGTTCGCCGACGTACTCGCCCGCAGCAAGCTTCTTTCCTTGGACGTCAACGGGCGTGCGGTCTTCGAGCGGTACCTGAACCTCATCGATGAAGATCGCCGTGACCGGCATGTTCAGGGCCTTGTCCCGCGACATCTCCGGCGTCACCTTCGACTCCGGGCACACGATGTCATCGAGATCCCGCATTCGCCGGTACCTGCCCTGGACCTCGGCGACCAGCTCGACGAGCCAGTCGATGAGGGCCAGGACGTGCTCGGGTTCGTCACCCGCCATGAAGCGGTGGGCAACCTGCGAGGCCGCGATCCAGTCCTTTCCGGCCTTGAAATCCGCCACGTAGAGTCGCACCCACGCGTCCAAGATGAGCCCGCTCGCCGCGAGTCGAGCAGCGAACGTCTTACCCTGCCGAGGAATCGCGCCGATCAGCGACGACGTCCACACGAGTGGAAGGTCGATCCGCCGGTCTCGTGCATCGCGTCCGAATGGGACCGCCCGCCACGCGTCCCAACGCGTCACGCCGAGCAACGGCGTCTGGAGAGGCGGCCGGGCATACGGGTCCTCATCAGCGACCCACATCGAGATCCGCCCAGCGTGCCCGCCGTTGCCGCGCACGCGCTCGACGATGAGCTGAACTTCGTCGACCGCGAGCGCGGACGCCAGCGCATCCCGGTTCTTGACGACGTCCGCGGCCTTGCGCGTGGCCGGCAAGTCCACCGTGACAGCCCATCCGTCGCCAACGCGCGTCGCCCGCTCGACCAAGCGAAGCGTCTCATCTTTCCCGATCAGCTTCGCGTCTCGGTACGCGTGCACGAGAACCTGCGGGTCCATCGTCCACGTCAGCGTGCGTGGCCCCGCGAGCGCGGGCTTCCGTCCCGGACTGCCGTCCTTGCGGCGGCCCAGGATCGCGAGCGCCAGCGACGCGGCAGCACCGCCGATCCACAGCGGATCGGCGCCGTACAGCAGATTTACCACGGCGACCACCAACGCCGCGAAGGCGACCACGGCGCCGGTGACCTTCCAGCGGAACAAGGTGAGTTCACGAATCTCTGTGAACTTGTCGGCAAGCTTCTCCGACTCCTCGGCAGCCGTCCGGTAGTCGTTGACCTTGACCCACCCGCGCCACGACCGGACACCGACCACGATCCCGCGGACGACCGCGCCGACGTACCGGACCGGCGACTTGACCACACAGACGACGGCATCCTTCGCAGCCTGGATCGCTTGCGGCTTGCTCTTGAGCCACAACGGCACGCGCGGCGAGTGCTTCCACCACCGAGCGAACCGACGTCGGACAGTCCGGGCGCGCGGCTGAGGCAGGGTGTCGTCGATCAGCTCGCCGTCGAGCACCGGGCCGACGTGCTCGACGTCCCCCGAAGCCACCCGTGCGAGCCTGGCGCTGCCGTTGACCTCGGCATCCGATTCAGCGGTCATGATGCACCTCATCCGCAAGCGCGGTGGCCAGCCGAGACGACAACCCGCGCGAGCACCCGGTGACTTCCCGAACCCATGCCGGCGTCACTTTCACGTCGGGCGTCCACGCTTGACGCGCCTCGGCGAGGTAGTCGGCGAACAGCCGCCGCGTAGGCCGTTCACGGGTAGGCGCGGGCAGTTCATGAACGTTCGCGGCGTTCACGTGTGCCGCCTGAACGGCGTCGGTGAGTTTGTCGCGCAGGTCGGTGACGGCCTCGGCCGCGACGAACACGACCATCGGCGGCACCGAGTGCAGGACTACGCCGGCCGGCGACCCGGCCGCCCACGACGACCAGGTGTTCATGACGTACGTAGCTGCCAGCGTGAGCCACTTCGCCGCTCGGACCCACCGTCCGGTGTGGACCTGGTACCGGGCGGTCACCTGTTCGGCTCGCAGGATCGCGAGCAGCACCAGGCACACGGTCGGGTCCAGCAGCCACGCTGTCAGCCAGGGCAGCGACCCGAAGGCAGCTCCTGCGGCGGCGAACCACTGCACGTTGGCCGTCGTGAACGCCAGACCGAGGATGATCCCGGCCCAGCACAGCCGGTCGACCTGAGTGCGGATTCGCTCGACCTGGAGCGCGACCACGTCCGGGTGGGTTCGCCAGCGCCGGACGTCGGCCGCTTCGGCAGCATCCTTGGCGAGCTGCTGAGCGCGGGGAAGCTGCTCGCTCATCGGCGACCACCGCCCCGGCGCGTGGTGTCCAGCGACGTCACGGTGAGAGCGCGAGTCAGGACGTAGGCCGCGACCAGGTCTGGCGCGCCGAGCACTACGAGCAGCAGCGTCGGGTTCCCTGGGTGCGTGATCACGAGCCACTGAACGCCGACGAACGCCGAGCCCGTGAACAGCACCCGCCCGGCGAGCGAAACCACTCGGGCACCGGCCCGCGCGGTCTCGGCGGCACGGCGCGCCTTGCGTGCGCCGAACCGCCATACCGTGAACAGAGCAAACAGCACCGCGACGCCCGCGAGAACCTGCGTAGGCGAGAGGGTGAGCGTCATCGAGCCTCACCTCCACGTCGCCGCAGCCAGACGGGGTGCAGGGCGCGCCGGTCGATGTCCGGCAGCGCACCCCACACGCCGAGCGTGTCCGGCCCGGCGGTACGCAGGTCGAGTTCAAGGCACTCATCGATCACCGGGCAGCCGGCGCAGAGCCGAGCAGCCAGCTCCCTATCCGGCGGATCATCTCCGGTCAGCTCCGGCAGTTCGGCCCGCTCGAACGCCCAGAAGCACAGGCCGTCCCTGGCCACGACGTTCGTCAGCACGTCGTCGGGCACAGCGGCGTATCGGTCGAGGCGGGCAGCGATCGCCGCGTAGTCGTGATCGCTCATCGCGCACCACCGCCGAGCGCCCGCCGCAGCTCGGCGGCCGGAATGACGAGCCGGGAGGGGCGCCGCACTGCGCGCAGCTCGCCGACCCGGATAGCGCGATGGATCAAGTTGAGGTCGACGCCGAGAAGCCAGGCAGCTTCGGCCGGCGAGTAGAACGCCGGACCACCGGCGTTGGGCATTTTCTTCTGCATTGGGAAGTCCCTAAAGTCGTTACGCTGATTTAAGCGTAAAATTTGAGCTGATTTAGGCGAACGAAGACATGAGAATGGCCCGAATGCGCGACGCGGGGTGGATCTCGGCGCAGTCGAATCCGTCAAGCGCTAATGTCGGCGCTGAGGCGGACCACGGAGGAATAGGTGTCGGAAGACTGGGCGGCGGTCGCGAAGGCCATCAACGAGCGCGTGAACGAGCTCGGATGGAAACAGCGCGAGCTTGCCGAGCGCTCGCAGGTCTCCCAGGCGATCGTCCGCGAAATCCAGAACCACACCGTCGAGCGCAAGCGCAGCGACCGGACGCTCGAAGCGCTGGCCGTGGCGCTCGGGCTGCACCCGCAACACCTGCTCGCCGTCCTGCACGGCCGCATCCCGCCGACGCTGGGGCAGCCCCGCGAGAACATGGAAGACGCCGTGTCGGCGCGTCTCGCTGTCATCGAGCAGCGGCTGACTCAGATCACCGAGCACCTGGCCGATCTCACCGAGTTGCTTCGCCGCAATGGGACGTCCCGCGGCTAGCGCGAATCCCTTTCGGTGGGCGGCCGACTCGGCGGCCCACCGGTGTTTCTCGTCGTATGTCATGCCTCTAAGAAACGGCATTTCCGCGTTGGTCGGGAGCTGGCAGCGGATGACAAACCCGGTGTTATCTCTTGTTACCTGCGCAGGTCAGCGCACTTATCTGGCGGTCAGGTCATGACCTCGACAACCGCGCTGCAGGCGGCGCGCAATGCGCTCGGCTGGAGTCAGGAAAAGCTCGCGCGAGCCATCAACGCCCGCGCTGCAGCTCACGGACTGCCAGAGCGTTCGGTTCCGAGCCGAAAGACGGACATCTCCCGATGGGAGAACGGGCACGTGATGCCCGAACCCCCGATGCGGGCGGTCTTGCGCGAGATCTACGGCCGGACCGACGACGACCTCGGATTCCCGTCGGGAGACTTCGGCGGTCCGTCCGGCGACGAACTCGCCGAGCGGCTGATCATCGCCCGCAGGGTGGACGAGCAGACGATCGAGCTGTTCCGCGAAGAGGTGATCAGCGTCCGCCACGCCGACCGCCGGTTCGGGTCCGCGGCGCGGCTCGAACGGCTCCGTGGTCAGATCGCCGAGGTAGAGGCCCTGCTCAGGCACACGATCTTGCGCCGCGACCGCGCTCCGCTGGCCAGCGTGCTGGTCGAGGCATCGACGCTGGCCGGCTGGAACTCGCTCGACATCGGCGCGCTCGACCAGGCGTGGACGCACTACGAACGCGCGAAGTACGCCGCGATGGAGTCCGGCTCTGCAGCCTTGCTCGCGCACGCTACTGCTGAACAGGCGTTCGTCCTCATCGACGTGGGCAACGTCGACGATGCACTCGCGCTGTTCGCGGAAGCGCGGTCGATCGGTGAACATGCTCCTGAGCTGCTGCGAGCCTGGCTCGCTGCCGCCGAAGGGGAGGGCCACGCGATCGCCGGCCAGCGGGATGACGCCCTTCGCTCGTTCGACGAAGCCGACACGCTCTTGCCGAACGAAGTCGTGCACCCGGAGCTGCCGTTCGTCTTCCTCGGTGGCAGCCACCTCGACCGTTGGCGCGGAAACGCCCTGGTCCACCTCGGCGCGCCGGAAGCGATTGAGCACCTCGAGCGCGTTGTCGAGGGCATCGGATCGACGTCGTTCGTCCGGGCCGGAGCCGCGGTGTACGTGGATCTCGCCCACGCGTACAGCGCGGCGGGCGACCGGGAGGCCGCCAGGACCTACGCGCTGCAGGCCCGGCGGGTCATCTCCCAGGTTGGTTCCGTGCGATTGCGCCGCCGCCTCGAACGGCTCGTACTGCCCGGTTCACGCCCGGCGTGAGTTGAGGTAGTAGAGCAGCGACACCAGCGTGCCGGAGCCGAGCAGTTCCTGACGCTGCGCAAGCTCGTTGACCCGCGACAATGGCACCCACTCCACGCGGCCGACCTCTTCGGTGTCGGTCGGGTCGCCGATGTGCTCGGCCTGACGCCACAGGTACACGTCGACCGGCGCCGTGACCTGCCCGGGAAGCGGCTCGAAGCTCACCAGGTGCTCGGGCTCGCCCACGGGCTGCCAGCCGGACTCCTCGGCCGCCTCGCGAGCGGCGGTGCCGGCTGAGTCGTCGCCGTCGTCGACCATGCCGCCCAGCAGCTCGTAACCCCACTGCTCGGTGGCGAAGCGGTAGCGCCACAGCATCAGCGCCTCATCCTGGTCGTTCACGATCAGCGCTATGGCGATCCTGGCCAGGTGCACTACGTGGTAGTCCCAGCGTTCGCCGTTCGGCGCCTCGACGTCGGTCAGCCCGACCTTGACCCACTTGTTGTCGTAGACCAGCCGTTCACCGAATGTCTTCCACGACCCATGTTCGTCAGCCACGCCGCGAGCCTACGGGCCGGCGGCTGCCGCTCGTACCGCCCTTCAGTTCGCCGGCCCGACGAGCCGCGTGATCCGACGTTGCTGCCGGACAGAACCGATTTCGACGGCCAAAGTCCGAGCACGCTGAGCGTGCGCGCGTCCCTCAACGTGCTCACCCATCGCAAAGAACGCCGTCGCCAGGTCCACTCGCAAACCCGTCTCCGCGCGGGTGAACGTCGGATCGAGACGGCTCAACGCTGTGGAGAGCACGTCAACGGCGTCCGGCTCACCGACCCGGGCGAGCGCGTGTCCACGCCAGCGCGCCAGATGAACTGGATCGAGCACGACGTAAGGACCGTCCACCGCGGACACATCGGCTGGCAACAACCCCGCGGCGCGGTCGAAGGCACGCATGCTCGCCGAGCGCTGCCCGTCCGCTGCGAGGGCTTCGCCGTATGCGGCAGCGAGCCACGACCTCAGCAGGCGGCCAGCGACGCGCTGGGCCCGCCGCTCGGTGGCCTGCAGCAGCTCGACGGCTGATGCTGTCTCCTCGACGTCGATCAGCACGAAAGCTTGTTCAGCGGCCGTGTGCACCTCGAACGCCGCGTCACCGGACTCGCGGGCGGCCGCTTTGGCTCGCTCGTAGAACTGCCAGGAGTCGCCGACGAACCCCATGTCGAGCTGCTGCCAGCCGGCGAGCGTGCCGAACTCGGCGAGTAGGGCTCCGAGCTGGCTCCGAACCCCCGGAGTCAAGCTGTGCGAGCGCAGGCGCGTGATCTGCCGGACCTTTGTGGACACCTCTTCGTGCGCCGTCGAGGCACCCAGCTGCCGGTCAAGACGGCGCACCGCACTCAACTGGTCCTGAAGCAAGGCCAGGACGTCGGCGTTCACGCGTCGGGCAGCGCTGAGCCGCTGCCGCAACTCCTCTTCAGCCGCCTCGACCGGCCCGCGGACGGCGTCCGGTGACGACAGCAGGTCGTCAATCGGGACGCTAAGCATCCGTTCGAGCAGGCGGGCAGTGGCCGGCCGCGGACGCCCGACCGGAGACCCGTCCGGCTTGCGTCCCGAGATCAGGCGCTGGAGGTGCCGCACGCTGAGCGTGCCGGTCTCGCCGAACGTGCGCGCGAAGCGCTCGGCATCCTCGACGAACTCGGCGAGCGTCTGACTCCGCTCTCGGAGCTTCAGCTCTAGAACGGTGCGCGGCAGCTCGTCGGTCCCATCCTCGGCTGCCATCTCCGCCCTCCTGACGTGCCACTCGCGATATGTCCTCGCTAAGTCGTCCGCGTGACCTGGCGCCTATATGAGCGCACAATTCAGGCTGATTTCAGATCTTATAGCCCGTAGGGGCTGGTCAGCCGGTAGGTAGCGGAGGGGCACGTGAGCGACGTAGTACGGCAGGGGAGGGCCGCTGGGCTGTACGTGAGCTGGCACAGGAGCGACATCGACGGCCGCGACCACGCGGTGACCGACGAGGAGTTCTCCCGAGGCTGGCGCGACGCGCTCGGCCGATACGAGGGGCTGTGCGGGCACGTCGTGCTGCCAACGTCGATGCTCGTCGCGCCCGGCCGGCCGTGCGCCCGCTGCCGCGCGTTCCTGGCAGCTCGGAGGACGCTGCCGGCCGTCGAACGACGCCTTCACCCACCGCGGCACCGCAAGCCGTCGCGCTGGCGTCGCCTCTTCCAGCACGTCCCGCAGGTCAACGTGCCTGAACAGGCCCACTCGCAGAGCGCCCGAGCCTCTCGCGCTCGCGGGTTCCAGACTCCGGCGGGGGCGGGTAGCGCCCCGATCGCGCCCGTCTTCGCCGGACGCCACGAGCGGCGGAGCGAGCGATGACGACCCGGCTGATCATCGCGCGCCCGCTACCTGGCACGGTGGGTGAGAGTCGCCGCGTGGTCCACCTGGTCCCGCTGCCGGCTGACGCCGCAATGCCGGAGCGCTTGACGGCGTACTGCGACGCCACGTTCGGCCCCGGCGAACTGGAACTGCTGGAACGTCCGCTCGGGATGCCGTGCTTGGTTTGCCTCCAGCGCTCACCGGGCCCCACCAGCGAACTTCCGGCGGCGGAGTCGTGACGCCACCCGTACGAGCCGTTCTGCCGACGTTTCAGCAGGAGCTCGATCCGCTGCTGCTCATGCCAGTCCGGCTGTTCATTGCGTGCCTCCTTGCTGACGGCGAGTGGAGCGACGACATCGCTGTTCAGAGCGCCCTGCAGCTTGGTGAACGATCCTTCACGACGCATGTCGAGTACCTGCAGGCGGCGGGATACCTGGAGTTCCGCACGCAAGGGGGCCGTAAGAAGCTCCGGTTGACGCCTCTCGGCGGGGATAGGTTCGCCGAGCACGTCGGCGCGCTAAGCCGGGTCACATTCGCTGCGGTCAAACTCCTCCCGACCATGCGCTGCCCTCGGGGCGACGCCGGCGAGTGACAGGCACGCGCCAAGTCTCGGACTCTGGCCTGCGAGCCCCATAGAGGCCAAGCGTGACGGACGTTCAGGCGGCCGTCACAGCCGTCCCCAGCGCAGTTCTCGCAGGTCGACGGGTCTTTGCGCCGTCACGCCAGATCAGGACGGCATGACAAGTGCTCGGGAGGGCATGTGACGGCCGATCGTCTCCAGTACGTCTGCGGCCTCTGCCAGACGCATATCGAATCGAAGCGGCTCACGGCGATGGGGCTGCGTCTGCATCAGACTTCGGATTCGATCAGGTAGCGACAAGACCGGCGACTGCCTGCCGGTGCTTTGGCTTGGATTCCGGGAGACAGTCGAATGAGCAACGAACCTGTGAGCGGCCGTCGGACAGCTGGCAACGCCGACGACGACTCAGCTGAACGGCGTCTCCTACGGCAAGATCTACCGTTTGCTCCAGGGTGCCGGGATGCAGCTGCGCCCACGCGGCGTCATCCCGGCTGGTAGCCCTGGGACGTGGGCAGGAGATACGGGCAACGTGCCGAATATTGCACCGAAGCGAATTTACATATAATTTCGACTATTTCTCTGGCCGTAAGTCAGGGGCATCTTCGGCAAGGCTGGAGATGCCAATCCATCCAGAGTCGATGTAAATTCTTTCCGGGCTTCCCGAAAAAATGTAGAACAACGATTCAGGTAGATATCCGGGCTTGCGAAGCCACTGTCTAACTTTCGCGCCCATGCCTCGCTCATCTGCCATTTCGACCAGAATCTGCTCTGTGTCCTCATATATCGATCCGGCGCGTAGCCTGCCCATTGACCTGGAGAGCATGAACTCCTCCAGCACTGAGGGTTCCCCGGCCTCTCTACTAAGGAGCCATTCTCGAAGCCTGCTTCCGCTGTTCACTATGTCGTTGATGGCGTTCGACGATTGCACGTGTTTCCAGGCGTCGAGCAACGTTGTGTGTGGTTCCCTATTTGCCAGTGACTCTGCGATATAAATAAGCAAACGCGTTGTGATGACAGAATTATGAGTAACGTCCACGGGCACTAGTGTCCCCAAGATCGCCCTAGCTCCCTCCCGAATGAGCATGTCGGCAACGTTTACCGCTCCGGCTCCCTTTGGTGTCACGTGACACGCGCTCAGAATTACAACTGGCGGAAGCGGACCAAGTCCTGGACCAAGGGCTAGCTCATTGCCGACAACGAGGCCTGCCACGTTTGAAGCAGGATCATAGTACCCGTGTGCGCTCACGATCAGAACATCTGGTCTAGTTCGATCGACGGCGCTGCGGAATTCTGCAGTATTCTCAATCTCAACGAGATCTAGCTGTAGATTCTGCTGCCCGGACATGAGGTTTTCTTTCGCGTCTTGCCATGCAACTCTTGACATCTGTCCGACGACATCATCACGAGGGATACACTCTAGTACTACCACTCGAACGGTAGTGCTCATATTATATCCGGGAACATATTGGAGTTCATTTTGGATCGCCCGACCCAAAGGTAATACTGGCCTATAAGCGATTGTTGCCCTTGTGGAAACTGGAGAAGAATCTCCAGGCATCGTCAACAGTCCAATTGGAAAATTCGAGAATGTGGTAAGCATGCTTGCTCGCATGATTGCGGTCTGTAGTGCCTCTGTCCAGATCGACGCAGTTGCCGCATTAAGTCTCTTGAGGAATTTCCAAACGGTCGGACCGTCTGGATTGTCGATCCAATGTCGCTCAAGCTGTGCGAGGATAGTGAATGCCTCCTGTGGAACGCTGGGCAGCACTATCCCGATGCCATTCCGCGCAATGGCTCTATGGGTAACAAGAAACTCTATTGCGGATCGTTCCACGAGGTCGTCACGTCTTGTAGCCATATCAAGGCCCCAAGTGTCATCGCTATCAGTCGCAGGGAAACTCTTGATTCTGCGACGCAACGCGGGACTGTAGGCGCGACGTGCATAGGCGGCGGGAACTCCAGGCCAACCCAAGACGAATGGGACCTTCATACTTCTGTGCTCAGACATCAAAGTTGCTGGCATGGCCGCGTTGGCTTCTTCTGTGCCTAAGCCTTGGCGCTCAAGGTTGCTCAAGGCGGAGAGTACCAAGTGCATGTATAGAAGCTCGTGGATTGCCTCATGAATGTCCGTCTCTGGTTCAATGCGACGTTGGGCGCCCATCTGTCTTGCGAGCCATTGATATGGCAGGGTTGTCCCCGCTGTATCAAGTCGATTTGTTAGTTCAATCTCTCGGCCAAGATATTCAATTTCATGACCGAAATCGTTGTGAATCTTCTTCCACATGCGTGCGAGGTTCTGATTGGTAAGATCAGAGAATGTCAGAATTGATATATCAAGCCCTAAAGCGGATGCCCGTGATTGGACTTCTTCTAGTTCTTGATCCGGGCATATGATCAGTACTGGTATCGCGTAGTCGCGAGCCCGTCCGAACCATGCCTCATCAAACGCTACGGTAGGGGCGAACCATATCTGATGATCCAGGTGTAGCTCTCTGCTGACGTGAAATGCGGGAAACGGTAAATCTGCTAGAGTGCTGAAGGTGTTCGGTAGATGCAAGCAGTACCAGAGTGCCGGGAGGGCGGTTGACAGATCGACGGAAAGTCCGTGCGGTACCGTAATTGATGCCGTTTCCTCATATTGATGACTTAGAAAGACGTCGGCGTCAGAATCGATCAGATCGTCTGCTGAAAACAAGACGATGTACAAAGGCGAGAACGGGTGAATATTAACTCGCTCGCTGTTCACTGGTTGCCGCCTTCCGTCCAGTTTCGTCCGTTGCCAGACTTGTTTCAGTTTAATTTTGGAGAATCTCCAGTTGTAAGAAATTCGCGAAAGCTCTCCGCGTCGAGTTCTTCGATCCAATGTGGCGGAACATCCTGTACTAAAAGATCTGCGGGATAGCCGGGAGCGCCATGCAAATCCTTAACGATCTGAGGGGTCTCCAGAGAAACTGTCAGGATGCTCGGGTTTCTGCTGGCATATGCTCGCATATTTGCCCCATCGCTAAACCCGGAGGATGAGTAAATCAATCCTCGATCTGCGCCAATGTCTAACAGCTTTCCGATGAATCCGTCAACAATATTTACGTCGACCGGCCGTTGACGCAACTTGCATTCGACTGCAACAGAAATTCGTTGTCCAATTACAAGTCCTGTGGCCCAAACGTCGACTTGGCGAGCAATCTGGCTGAGTCGCCCTGGGACCTTTGCATCGTGGAGAACCGATGCGGAAGGATCGAGGGCAGAGAGTAATTCTTGGATCGATATCTCATATCTTCGCCAGAGTGGGTTGGATCGTGCTAATTTTCCCAATTTGGTTACTCGCTCGCTTATTGTTCCTGGGGTATTGGATGTTTCAACCGTTGATGGCCTGAATTGCTTCGTTGCCTGCGGCTAGCACCATTTTCTGGGCGACTGTTGCTCCGGCCGATCCTAGTGCTTCTAGGATTCCGTCGAGGAGTTGTCGCATCTTGCCGCGGTTGGGTGCGGCAGAGTTGGCTTCGTTATGCAATTCTTCGGCCTGGCCGTCCACGGTCCGCTGGGCGTCGTCGTCTAGTCCGAGAACTGGCAGGGTCTGGCGGACAGCGCCAGCGAACTCAAGCACCTTCGTGGTGTCCAGTCCTGAAATCGCGTTCTGCATGACATGGGAGCTTGCATTGGTAATGTTTCCGACGCTGTCAGCCATCGTGATTGTCGTAGTGTTGTGGGTCGTGTGCTGCGCAGAGGGACGCGCGCTACGGTTGAGATACTGGTTCACGTCGCCTTCGAAATGAATCAAACAGTCTCGGCCTTCGGCACTGATGGCTGGGGATATAGTACCGTCTTCAGCCTGATCAATAGTTGCGGCCGTGATTAGCCTGTGCCCGTACAGGTAGGCGGCCTCGCGTTCGATCTCAGCCCATGTGAAATCTGCATCGCCGAAACGAGCGGCTTCGCTGGCTGCGAAGTCACTCCAGTCTTGTGTGCCGCGGTTATGCTCAAGCCAGGTCAGCATGCGAGCCCGTAAGTTGCTTAGGCGATGGGCTGGGCTTCGTCGTTCGGTCCGCAGTCGTTGTGCGACAGCCAGGCCGCTGCCGGTTAGTGCGCAGTCCACCTCGCCGAAGGTCGAGTGATCCTTGGCCCAGCCTCGGTCGACAAGATAGTCTACCAGCATGGAGCCGGCCTGTATGTCGATTTGGTGTGCGGCTAGGTAGGTGGAGACGTCGGCGTCATCGCTTTCGCCGAGGTGCTCAAGGAATCCCTGTGCGTGTTCTTCGATGTTAATTCTCATGCAAGTTAAGCCTTCAGTACGTTCGTCGATCACGGGGACGAACTCGCCCGCGGGTTCAGGTTGCTGAGCCCTGGTTCGAGAGAGTATCGAACACTCGTTCCCATGTCGTGTCGGCACCCTCATGCGACCGTGAAAGTCACCGCTCTCTCGGGCCGGTTCCTGCCCGGGACATGCGGAATCCAAGGTGGGAGCGGTCTTCTTTCGCTGCAACGATCCACCTGCGGCCGGCATGAGCAACCAGAGTCGAGCCGTCCGGCCCCGTGAGACCAAGGTCGGACGGCTCCTCGCTATGTCGCCGCAAACCACCGGACGCGACGAATCCTTATCAGTCGGACCCGACGCAACACCACGGCTTCCGGTGCCCGCTCAAAGTGATCGCCGTGAGCGGTGCTGTTCGCAGCATGCCGGGGTGTCAAGGGACACCCCCGCCGCCGCAGCCGGTCGGGACGTGTCTCCGCTGTCGCGGGCGCGGCGCGATAGGCAAGGCGATACCCGCGTGGTCAACCGGTCCTGCCCGTGACCAATGCACCGCCTGATCTCCGCTGACGTGCGAGTTTGCTAAGCGCGGCGGCTCGGCGCCCCCGTGGTGCGGATGCCGCCATTGAGCAGCAGACCGACGAGCGCATCTTGCCGGGTGCGCCAGGGTCCGCCGGGGACTGTGAGTGACGTGGCTGCTGTCCTTGCTTCCCAGCGGCGTCGCCTGTCGCGTGCGAGGTAGCCAAGTAAGACCGAGTCACCGGCCAGCACGCGATACCCGCCCAAAGCCTCGAAGTCCTCGCCACGCTCGACCCGAACTGTGTCCACATCGATCATGTCTTCGCGCGTCACCGGACGTGCTCCCGTTACGACAGGTTCCGTGACGGATTGCGTGACAGCTGTCAGCTTCTCCGCTTGCGCGGACAGGTGTTCGGCCTTGGTGCGAGATGCAGGGCCAGCGTCGGTCGCGCAACCCGTTTTGGCCAACTCGACGACGACGGCCAACTCGGCGAGCGCGGCGTTGGGGTCGGCGCCGGACATCGCGGCGCGGCGCGCGGCGGCTACGGCGCGTCCAGCTCGGTCGAGTAAATCCAGCAGGTCGGCGCGACTGGGATCGGTGGCAAGCCGGGCACGGCGGGCGCGCTGGCGGCACGCGGGGCCATGGTAGGTCGCTGGACGGCCGCGTCCGCTAGGACGGGACAACGTCTTGCCGCAACCTGCGCAGACCGGACCGGTCATGTTGCACCTCCAATTTCTTCCGTGACATATTTCGTGACACCGACGCGGTCGAGCGTAGCAGAGTGTCACGAAAAATCTCCCGAAATTAGCCGTCACAACCCGTCCCGCGAGCCGTCACGCCGTCACATCGGCCGTGACGGCAAGCGGTACGGGCAACAACCGAGGTAGCGACCTATCGAAGAGTGGGGCAAACGTCCCGCCCCGCCCCGCCAGGGCGGCCCGCGTAACGACTTCGTCGAGCGTCACGCCTGGCCGTGTACCTGGCGGCGTGCAGTCGCTTGGCGCAGCGTCAACATCCTGGTCGATCGGTGGCTGCCTTCTTGAGGATCGTCACGGAGATGTCGTTGGTCCGGTCGGCGCAGTGAATCGAAGCATCTATAGATGAAACGAGTTCAGATTTTCCTTCGCAAAATCGCTATTTGCTTTTCGAGGCGTTCAGCGTGGAACGTGTCGCCGATATCGCGATTTAGCGCAAGGCTGCGTTGAAACAGGTTGAGCGCCTCGTCCTGCACGTCCGATTCTAACAACCTGCCCAGCGAGTACAAAATTTGAGCCTGGTGACGTTTGTTGCTGGTTTGTTCGCCGATGGCGAGGCTTTGGCGGAGGAGGTTCTCGGCTTCGCCGCTTCGCTGGCGGTCTCGGCCGATGAGCTGGCCGAGGGTATAAAGTACCCGAGCCTGGCCGGCCGTGTCCGCGAGACCCCGGAAATTGAGGCTTTGGCGGAGGAGGTTCTCGGCTTCATCGCTTCGCTGGCGGTCTCGGCCGATGAGCTGGCCGAGGGTATGTAGGACTTGCGCTTGGCCTGAGGTGTCCGCGAGTCGGCGCAGTAACTCGAGGCTTTGGCGGAGGAGGTTCTCGGCTTCGCCGCTTCGCTGGCGGTCTCGGCCGATGAGCTGGCCGAGGGTATGAAGTACCTTAGCCTGGCCGGCCGTGTCCGCGAGACCCCGGAAATTGAGGCTTTGGCGGAGGAGGTTCTCGGCTTCATCGCTTCGCTGGCGGTCTCGGCCGATGAGCTGGCCGAGGGTATGAAGTACCTGAGCCTGGCCAGCCGTGTCCGCGAGTCGACGTTCGGTGTCGAGGCTCTGGCGGAGGAGGCTCTCGGCTTCATCGCTTCGCTGGCGGTCTCGGCCGATGAGCTGGCCGAGGGTATGTAGGACTTGCGCTTGGCCTGAGGTGTCCGCGAGTCGGCGCAGTAACTCGAGGCTTTGGCGGAGGAGGTTCTCGGCTTCGCCGCTTCGCTGACGGTCTCGGCCGATGAGCTGGCCGAGGGTATGAAGTACCTGAGCGCGGTGGTGGTCGTTCGCAATACGCTCACCGATTGCGACGCTGCGTCGCAGCTTAGCCTCCGCAGCCGGCAATTTCCGTTGTCGAGCTTCGATCCGTCCTACGATGTGAAGGGCGACGGCGATCTCGATGCGATCGCCCTCTGTCGCGGCCACAGATCGCAAGAGCGGCTCGGCTTGCGAGGTCTTCCCTTCTCGGTAGAGCACCATTCCTTGTAGGAAGTCCACCTCGATCGACAACCTAGGGAGCACCCCGAACTCCTGCTGCTCCCTAGCCAAGTGCATTCCAAGCCACTGCTGTCCACGTGGAGCTGATGAAGATAAGCCCAGCTCGCTATAGATTTCTAGGCCATCCTGTGGGTTCAAGGCAGCCGAGTGGTAGGCCCGCCCAGTCGCTTCAGTCAGATAGACGGGCAGTCCTGAAAATTCGCTCCGTGATTCGCGGGAGTGAGAAAGGTCCCGCAAGCGTCGGTGCATTTCTTGTGCCAGATCTGTGTCCTCGAGAAGTCGGGCTAGCAGGTGGCTCCGTGCCCGTAACGTGAGATTCCACTCGTTGTTTCGGTCGGCTACAAAATCGCAGAGCCGCAGGCCGCGGACCAACGCTCTTGGGTCTTCGACGGCGGCTGCTTCGAGCAGATACACGGCAAGGTCATCGGTAAGACTCTCGGCAGCGGACAGCGCGATTAGTGCTCGTTCTATCTCCGAGTCTTCGCGGAGTAAGATGGCTACGTCGCTGGGTTCATAATCATCTCGGTGAGGCACTGCTGACCCCTTTTCGCGCAACTGCCAGACCTAGCCTAGCGTATACGTCTTGAATGCTGGAGGAAGTCTCAAGCAGGCCCTTGGCGTAGCCTCGGGCCTCTTCGGCTGTCTTGCTCCATGAGGCTTCGAGTGCGATCGCTATGAGGTCCTCTTCTGCGTGCGCGTACGCCGTGCCGGTGAACTGCTCGGGAAGTTGCAGTACCTGTGAAGGATCAGGTGGCCAAAAGGAAGATCGCTCTTCCATTAAGTATGGATCAAATATGTCGATCACGAGCAGGCCGTGATTCACCAGTTCGGCCAATGCTCCAGTCCAGAGGCGCTGTTCGAGAATGTCGAGGTCGATTTTATCCCACGTATGCGTATCGACGAAAATCAAGGTAAATCGCCGTGTTTTCAGCGCACTTTTCAGTTCTGAGCACAGTGATCGAATATTGTGGTAATCACGCGCAGAAGTGTCGTACGGATCTATTTCCGATGTTATGCTGACGTTGTTTATAGTGAAGTCGTGGCCGACCTCGGCGCTGTTGCCGATTGTGATCGGAGTACTCGTTGATCTATCGACGGTCGGTGCTGTCAATTTGAATCCGTTGAAGCATTGTCGGACTATGTCGGGGACATAGTGTGTGCCGGCATCCTCCGGGGACACGAGTAGCGCCAATTGTTCATATGGCGACTTCCTCGTTCTTAATTCAGCGCGGATGGCCTTTACAAACGCGCGCTTCGGCGCGTTTGTGCCGGCCGCGTGAACGTGGACGACGCCGCCCCTGCCTGCCAGGTATGGCTCGAGGGATTCGAACTGTGAGCGCCAATCTAGACGATGAGATGAAAAGCTTGTCACTTTTTTGACCTTTTGCGGCCGACTGTGATACGAGAGAGGGTTGCCTTGCCCTTGGAATTCACGTCGTTGCCGACGGCGATATTCGCGTCGCCTGGGGCGACGTCGATCTTGTCGATCAGGAGGTCGCCTTCTGTGGAGACACGATTGCCGATTTGAATTCCGTTGTCCTCGTTGGGGTCGCCTGGGTGGCTTTTGGATTCTTTTCGCGCCATTAACCAGGTCAGCGCGAAGACTGTCGCGGCGATTAGTATTACTAGGCCCCAGCGTGCGAACGAATTGAGTGTGCCGATAGCGGTCGATACTATGTAAGTGATGATCCCTGCCGCGGCCGCTGCTCCTACTTCAAAGACCGTCTTGCGCAATTCAGCACACCGTCCCGTCTGCGCGCCCAGTGGGCTTCTTGGCCATGCCGTAGTCTTGGATGACCGGTAATCGCATGTCCAAGACTTGACGCCTTCCGTATGGATGAGTTGTAAGTCGGTGTTGTACAACTGCACGTTACGCGGGGCAAAGTTCGACTCCGTGTCGTTGCTCAATTGAAACCTGACGTTCGGCGTGCGGGCGGTCGCGTCTGAACCCTTTACGGCGGGGTGAGAGGTCGCTCCGTGATGTCGCAAGGGTGGGCGAAGTCAACTCGCGGCCGCCGGGCAATCGGCAGAAAGAAAATATCACACCTTGTGTTCTATTGGAAACTAGTGACCAATAGATAAGCGGGTCGTGCGCATTCATCTTGAGAAGTGGGATCCAAATTATGGTGTTATATGCGAATGTTTCCCGAAGGCGATGCTGGCCTGCTGCTCAAGGTTAACCGATGGACATGCGTGTAGATAGTGAGCAAGATCGTCCTCGGACACAAAAACACGGGATATCTCCCGCACCGCAGAGTAACAGGCCCGCCACAGCGGGTCTTTCTGGCGTTCAGCCTCGGTCAACCTCAGCTACGCTGATCTTGACCGTGCCCTCCCCGCGCGACCGTTGTCGGGGAGGTGCGTCATGACCGGCATCCCGCCGCTCGCGCTCCAGCCTCGCACGGCCGGCCCCGAACCCGCTCCTGTACGAGCCGGAACCCTCGTACCGCTGCCGATACCGGCGCTGCCGGACCTGGCCACCGCCGGGCAGCGGCGATTCTCCACCGCGCTGCTGGATGCCTCAGGCCGGATCCAAGACCGCGGCATCGTGAACGTCCTGGATTGGAAACCCGGTGACCGTTTGCTGATCACGCAGGTCAGCTCGTCCGCGGTGATCTGCCGCCGCAGCGATGGCGTCTTCCGGATGACCACCAAACCCTATGTTGTGCTGCCCGCCCAGGTCCGGCACGGTTGCCGGGTCCTTGCTGGCAGCCGGGTCCTGCTCGTGGCCGACCTGGCTCAGGACGTCCTCGTCGTGCATCCCGAGCACGTGGTGCACGCGATGCTGCGCGACTTCCACACCACCCTTGCCGCTGGGGAGGCGGACCAATGACCGACATCACCACGAATCTCGCCGACCTCGAAGCCGCCCGCCTGCTGCTGTCCCGCCTGGGCGTCAACCCCGCTGACCTCCTCAACGACCGGCCGAAAACGGCGACCGTAAGCCCGTCCCGACGATCACCGAATGGATCCCCGTCGTTGCCGGGCTCGTCTCGCCCAGCACCGCCGCTTCGTACGGCTCCTACTGGAAGAAAGCCGAAGCCGCCTGGGATGGCCGCCGGATGGACACCATTACCGCCAGCGAGATCAAGACCCAGGCCGAGATCGTCCGCCGCACCGCCCGGGTCCGGCGCAACTCCCGCGGCGGACGCAACGCGGCCGAGAACTTCATCGCCGCCGTCCGCTGCCTCTACAAGCACCTGGTCAACGACCAACGCATCGACGACCGCAACAACCCGGCCATCCGGGTCACCAAACCACGCCGCAACCCCTCCACCCGCCGCGGCCTGGCCAACGACCGACTCATCGAGCTCTCCGACGTCGTGGCCAGCACCGGCAACGACCCGGAACTCGACGCGCTCATCTGCCGCCTGCACGTCGAGACCGCCTGCCGACGCGGCGGCGCACTGGCCCTACGGCCCCGCGACCTCGACGAAAGCAGTGCCTGATCCTGCTGCGCGAGAAGGGCGAGACCGAACGCTGGCAGCCCGTCTCGCTGACACTGATACGTCACAGCTGCTGCGTTACGCCAGCGGCATACCGATCACCGGCCGCCGCTACGACTACATCTTCAAACCGCGTCCAGAATACTCTCGACTGGGCCCGGGCCATGGGCGTATCCGTGCACTGGCTCCGCCACACCAGCCTGAAATGGGTCGAACGCCGCTTCGGCATCAGTGTCGCCTACGCCGGCCACGCCGAGAGCGGCAGCGATTCCAGCACTACCACCTACATCAAGGCCGATATCACTGAAGTCGCCGCTGCCCTGTCCGCCCTCACCGGCGAGCCACACCCACTCGCACTCGACACCGTAACCTGAGCAGTACTGCGGGGGTGTTCGCGCTGCCCTCGTGTGGCGCGAACACTCCCGCAACCCGGTTGGGCGGGGTCGGGTGCCGTCAGCGAAACGAGGCAGGCTCGGGCTGGAGGCTGGCGTGATAGGTGATGACCATGTCGTAGAGGCGCCGCTGGGGATAGATGACCAGCAGTTCGTGCTCGATCAGTGCCGCGAGGAGGACCTGGCCCTCGGCACGGACACGACATCGAGCACGAATCTGTGCCGGCAGAACCAGGTTCAGCTTCGCCGGCACTCGGTGTCGGGCGCCGGAATTCGCACACGTCACGATCAGGCCAGAGCGGACGTCGTAGCTGATAGGCGTAGCTCTCGACCATCCCAGGAGTGCCACGACCGACTTCGACGCGATAGCTCCTGAGGCGTCGACCCGCACCAGGGCAAAGCCCGCTGCTGCAGAGTCAACAAGCGGCTCAAGCTCAGGGACAGGCAACGGTGCTACCTGAGGGCCTGATCGCAGCAGTGGGGGCATTGCGAGGGTCTCGACGATCCGGTCCGTGAACCGGACCTTGCCCGGCGTCGGAGAGCAGTCGTTCGGCGACTTTCGGGTCGACGTGTCGCGCACGGCTGGGAGGTCGGGCTCGTTCGGCAGTTTGGACACGAAGCCTCCACGTGTACTGATGGGGGAGGGCCTCGACCATCCAAGCGGATGAGTAATACCAGGATGCCGCGCGGTGGGCCGGACCGTCAACGCCGCGCCAAATTCTGGGCTCAACGCGACAACTCATGTTGCTGCGTCGCTGCGGAGCGGCTCAACCTCTATTGGCTGCGGGCAAGGGTATTCGTCGGGACACCAGACAAGGCTGTGACCGGTGGTGCTCCTCTGGAGGCGGAGCACGATGCTGTCTGCCGCGGGAGCTAAGTGCCGATGGGAAGAAATTCGGTACGGCTTGGTCGCGTCCGTCGAGACGGCGGTCGCGACGTCGCTTACAGTTCACCAGGAGATTCGGACCAGGCTGCAGGAACAGGCTCGCACGTAGGTCTGTCCGCGGATTCAACCGTAGTCGCGTTGATTGTTGTCATCGCAAGCCGTGGGTGGCCGATGTCGGCGATCGCGTTGGTCGGAGTGACTTGGATGAGGAGCTGCCATCCGGCGAGGTGCCGGATCGGGCAGTCCTTTCTCGGTGATCGTCATGGCTGAATGAAAGGTCGCCGCGGGCGGGACGACGAGGTAGGCACGGTGGGCGCCGTTCCAGGTGGGGTCGTCCTCGACCGTGGCGTCCGGTTCGGCGCACCAGCGGGGGTCCTCCGGCATCCCGACCTTGGCGACGTCAACCGAAGTGCTCGGCGTCGCGCGACCACTCGGTCTCCGGAACGAGTGTGCAGCTCGCGGACACCACAAGCTCCAAAGGTCCGGGGTCTGCATTCGCGTCAAGCCTGCAAACCGAGCCGGCGATCAGGGCAGGACGCCAGGGGGTGCGAGTCGGGTCAGGTCGCCCGTGCGCTCGCGAAGGTAGACCTCAGCTGTCCTTGCAAAGGCCCACTCGACGACCTCGCGAAAAGTCTCAGCGTCGAGATACTCACCTGGCTCAACGTCGGGTCCTTTGCTCCAGGCGGCAGACCACGGGCGTCGATGTCCCGGCGCTATCAAAGTCACTCGGCCGGTGCCCTGCTCCGGCTTGAGCTGTTTCAGGGTCTCTTCCTGACGTTGGCGCCAGTCCGGCGGCAGCTGCCGCCGGACTGGCGCCATGATGTCTTCCGAGGTCTCCGTCAGGTGTAGGTGACCAGGCTTTCGCTCGTCGCTCATCTCGCTGAGTATAGCGACGATCACGCCGGAGGAACGAATCTCGGCGATTCAAGAGTCGAAGCTTCACCGGCCGCCGAAGAAGTCAGCTGGGAGATCGTTTGGTTGAGTGTTGTGGAACCGGTACAGAGGGTCGTCGTCGAGGCTCCACATCACGGGGCTCTTGGCGTAGAGGTAGTATGTTGTGTCGGGGTATTCGGGAAATATGAAGCTCCACTGAATCTCGATCGACTTGCAGTCGTGCTCGCCGTTGTAGTTCGTGTAGCCGTTGGGGTTCCAGAATGTCGAGGTGTTCGCTGGTACTGTGCCGACGTGACTAAACCCGTAGGCGTTCGGGATCGCGCTTCCTGTTTGGCCGCCGCATGCGTCGAGGGTGTTACCCTCGAACGTCACCCCCTGGGTGTCGAAAGTAGCATTGTAGGTTACCGGCCTCACATTCACCAGGCTGCCTACCAGTGCGTACTCAGCGGCGTAGGACACTTGGCCGTAGACCTCGTCGGCGGTGCCGAAATCGCTCCACATTTCGAAGTAGCCTTCGAAGTCATTGAGGACTGTCCAGCATGCCGAGCCGTGGACCTGGTCACCTGGCCAGCAGTATCGGTCTCTGTAGACCGGCGGGTCCTGCGGGCTGGACTTGGCCTCCTCGAATTTGCTCGGCAGAACCTTCTTCGCTGCCGGACACAGCCATATGCCTGTGCGTTCGGGCACAGGAAGAGCGCAAGTCTTCGGGTCGAGGATGTGGCGAGGCAACGCAGCGGCGTGTTGCTCCGAATTTCGAATCGAAGCGCTGGCCATGCCAGTGATTGTGGATGTCGCGGCGATCACTGTTGCGAAAACCGCGACCGACAGTCTTCGCAGGAGTTTTGGTCTGCGCACTTTGGACGAGTCCCCTCTTGCTCGTGAGCAACTCAGACTGGATCTGAAGTGTCAACCCGTAGGCAACTATGAGTGAAAAGTTCCAACAAGGGCAAGTTTACGTTAACTATGGGCTTCCGAAAGGTCAACGACCGTTCCCCGGAAGGCCTAGCCACGAGCTGTCTAGGCCTCCGGGCCCGTCGTCGCGGATCTCAGCGTGTGCAAAAGTGGAGGACATCGGTCGTTCTTGTTACAGGAATGGTCGACTGTCGCTCGGCCTGCACCCCGTCCCCGTCGCCTCTCCAGCGCCTGGCTCGGCCGGGAGGATCGCATGCAGGCTCGACGCAACGAGCATGTCTCCTCGTGTTAGGGCAAGCCGGGGAGATGGAAACGCATCAATCGACGTGAGAATTTACGAACGTTCGTTGGTGTGATGTTTGTGAAACACGCGCGTGTGCGAGTCGAATTCGAATCTTCGCAGATGAGGCTGCTGTTGAACCTGTCTTTGAGGTCAAGACAGAATTCGAGCCCCTGACACCTGCCTTAGGAGAGTGAGTGACGACAACGATTACTGTCGAGTTGGGTGTGTCTGCTACGGGCCACGTTGGCGCGGCGTCATCTTTCGTTGCGAGTCGCGCACCCGGGGAGCGGCCGTGCCCGTCTCCATGATGCCCGTCTCGATCTGAGATTCCTCGACGAAGCCATCCGTCGGCGGAGTCGTCCTCAGGTTCGACGTCGGCGACCTGACTGTCGCGTCCTCGGCGGACGAATGGCTGATCGCCCCCGGCAAGGTACCCCGATCCGCCGTCGTCCCGCACCACCGCATCGACACGGCCACTATCGCCGGTCGCGCGTGGCCCCCGCCAGTCACCGTGTCTTCGGATCCGGGCCATTGATCACTGCGGTCGCTCAACCGAGCAGGCTGCTGCGGCCACCGCCGAGCGTATTAGCCGCCAACGCACTCTCATGCCGCAGAGCATGGGCTCCAGTCAGTCCCAGTAGTTGAAGAGCACCTCGCCCAATCGGCGGGAGCCCAGTACTTCAGGTCGGCCGGGTCATACCCCGGCCACGTCCGCGCGTCGAACGGCCCGGCCAGATCGGCGGGCGTCAGCACCCGGAGCGCCGGGAATTCCGCCAGCACGGCGACCAGTTCAGGAGCGTCGACGAACGTCAGCGGCCCTGCGGCGACCACTGTCTCATCGATAGCCCGTGGTTCGGCAATCGCCACGACCGGCTCGGTCCGGTCCCTCGTGCACACGATCGACAGGCGGTGGCCGCCGTACTCGAGGACACCCTGGTGGAAGTTCGGCGTAACACCGTCGGCGATTCGGAACTCGACGATCTGGCCGCCGGTGCGGCGGGCCGCTTCGTGGCACGCTCTGCGGAACTTGCGGAGGCAGATCATCTCGCGACCGTACCGGCTCAACGCGGTAGCGATGTGCAGCTCGATCGAGCGCCAGGGGCGTCGGGGTTGGATTGCGATGCACCGTCGCGTGGGGGAGCCTGTAGCCGCTGGCATTCGGACCTCGGCGAGTGCCTGACCCGGCTGTGCCGTCGACCCAACTGCAGCTATGGAGTGGACCAGGGCCGGAATGCTTACGAGTCACACAGTCGATATTTCCCCATTCGGATTGGCATGTCGGTTCCTGCGCTCGTTGGGCGGCGGTGTCGGGATACTGGATGGGTGAGTCCCCGCCGCGTCGTGCCATCCGACGGTGATACGTCGAACCGCGTTGCCGGCGACGTGTCCGGGAGTCTGGTCCAGGTCGGTGTCGTCAAGGGCAGCGTGCATGTGCACCAGCAGTTCCACTCGGTGGTGTCCTTGCCGCACCGGGCGGGGTGGCACCATAGCTGGCCGCGGCATTCCAGGATCGTGTGGGGACGACGCACCTGCTGGTGCAAGCGTTGGAGAGCGGCAACGCCGCGGTGCTGACCGGCCAGCAGCAGGTGCATACCGGTGTGGTGTCGGGGCTGGGCGGCGTCGGCAAAACCGTTTCTTTGGACATGTGGATCGCCCTTTCGGTGTTGGCGCCGTCGGGCGGCGGGGTCGCGGGTGGATGGCCACGGCTCACCAGGCGGAGCGCCGGCGGTGCACCGGCCCGTGCTCTGCGGCGAGGCTGGCGTCTGAACTCGCGCGTGCGCACCGCCGGCGTTCGCCTGGTTCACGGGGACCGATCCGCACAGCGACGGCCGATCGCCCGGCGGGCTCTGGGCGATCTGCGGCGCAACGTAGCTACGAATCCGGTGAAGGGGTGATGGGGAGTTGACCGGCACCGTGTCGGCATGCTCGATGCCTGGCCGATCGAGCCGATGATCGTCTCGGACACTGCGCGATTGGTGCTTGCCACCGCCGAGGGAGCGGGTCACCCAGAGTCGGGGAAAGCGCCGAACTCGCCGACACCCTGCTCACCAGCCCGCAGGCCAGGGGCCTCGGCAGTTCGGTGATCACTGACAACCGCGTCATCGTGACCGTGGTCGGCTCCGGAGCGGCGATAGTCCACAACGGCAGTTGCATGTAGCGCAGGCTTCCGGCGCAGGCCGAGGCCGGGCGCAATTAACCTCGGCAACGGCCATGCGACATGATCCGAGGCACCACCGCCGTCTTCGGCTTGGCACCGACGGGGCGGGGGGCACCGGTGAGGGCCTCTTGACACACGGGGCCGCACTTGCTTTTCTTCGTGATTCACGCACTGGACTGGGGGGACCTATGCAGCCACAATTCTCCGCGCCCGTTCCGCAGAGACCGATGCCGCGGGTGAGGGCGCTCGCCGGGTGGCAGAGCGCGTCCGCGATCCTGATCATCGTGACCACCGCGGTCGGCGTCGCGGACGTCGCGGGCGAGTGGGGTGCCTTCCCCGTCTCCGTGTGGCTGGTCGTGGGCTGGACCTCCCTGGGGATCCAGGTCGTCACCGGGATCGTCTTCGTGCGATGGCTGTGGCTCGCCCGCGCCAATGCCGAGGTGATCGAACCCGCCCCGCACCGGCACTCGCCCGTCTGGGCGGTGCTCGGCTGGATCGTGCCGGTCGTCAGCTTCTGGTTCCCGCAGATGGTCGTCCGGGACATCTGGAACGCGAGCAACCCCCAGCGGCCGCGTGGTGCGGGGCGGCTGTTCCCGACGCCTGGCGCTGAGCTGGTCTCCTGGTGGTGGGCCGCCTTCCTTACGAGCCAGGTGCTGTCCACGATCGGCGGCCGCCTCACCGAGGACACGGTGACCGCGCGCGACCTCGACACCGTGGCGGCTGTCGCTCAGGTCGCGGCCGCTGCGCTGATCATCATGATCAGCGCCCGGGTCACCACTTGGCAGACAAATCCTCGCTGAGGATTTCAATGTCGCTCAACGTGCGGTTCCGTCGTCTCGTCCGTGTGCCACCATGCGGCACGTCATCGGCGTGGCGGTGGACCAGCTCGGCGATGGCGTCGAGCCGAGGCCGCCGGATCCTCGGATCACGTGCCACACGATGCCGCTCCCTCGAGGACCGGAAGGCCGCGGCGGCCAGCTTTCGTGCCTTGAGCAGGACGCCGCGGCCTGCGGTGGGTCAGGAGTGGGTGCGCGGCTGCGTGGCGACTCGTTCGGCGAGGTGCTCAAGTTCTTTATCGAGGGCTGTGCCGCTGGTGTGTTGCTGCAGCAGGATGCCGAGGGTGTTCGCGCCGGCGGTGCCACGGTCTACTTCCACGTCGGCCGCACGATGGTCCGGGTAAGCCTCACCTCTCATGAGATCACCGGACCGCTCGCGATGGCCAAAGTGGCCGAGGGCGCGCAGCGGATCTACACGCTCCTCAACCGCTGAGCCGCCCGCCAGGCACTTCCGGCACGGACTGCGTCGGACGTAACAGCAAGAGGACGCGGCAGAGGCCCGGGCCGGGAAACTTTCCGGCCCGGGCCCGTCGGGTTTCTACAGGATGGTGATGGCTCGTGGGGCTGGGACCTCGCTGTTGAAGGCGAAGTTGTCGTGCCATTTGATGCTGTCTCCGACGAATTTGGTGCCGTCGGAGGTGGCGACGTAGACGTCGCCGGTGGTGCTGCGGGTGAAGGTGGCGATGTCGTCTTTGCCGTCGCCGGTGAAGTCGCCGACCGCGGGTATTTCGTCGCCTGCCGCGAAGTGGTCGTGCCATTTGGCGCTGGTGCCGACGAATTTGGTGCCGTCGGAGGTGGCGACGAAGGCGTCGGAGGCGGAGCCGCGAGTGAAGACGACCAGGTCGTCCTTGCCGTCGCCGTTGAAGTCGCCGATGGAGGGAATTTCGCTGTTGAAGGCGAAGTTGTCGTGCCACTTCACGCTGGTGCCGTTGAACTTGGTGCCGTCGGAAGTAGCGATGTAGACGTCGCCGGTGGTGCTGCGGGTGAAGACGACGATGTCGTCTTTGCCGTCGCCGTTGAAATCGCCGACTGCGGGCAGTTCGTCGTTGATGCCGAAGAAGTCGTGCCACAGGGTGGGGGTGCCGAACTTGGTTCCGTCGGAGAGGGCGACGATGACGTCGCCGGTGCTGCCTCGCTTGAAGACGGCGATGTCGTCCTTGCCGTCGCCGTTGAAGTCGCCGACGGCCGGTAGCTCGTCACCGATGCCGAAGTAGTCGTGCCAGAGCACGCCGTTGCCGTTGAACTTCGTGCCGTCGGAGAGGGCGACGTAGACGTCGCCGCTGGTCCCCCGGGCGAAGGTCGCGACGTCGGCTTTGCCATCTCCGTTGAAGTCTCCGGACAGCGGGATTTCGGTGCCGATGGAGAACCGGTCGTGCCATAGCACGCTGTTGCCGACGAACTTCGTCCCGTCCGAACCCGCGACGTAGACGTGACCGGCTGCACCGCGGGTGAAGGTAGCGATGTCGGCTTTGCCGTCGCCGGTGAAGTCGACCGGGATGGCGAGCGGCGTGGAGGCCGACGCGACGGTGGATGCTGGTGTGGTTCGCCCGTCCGCTGTCGCGGCGATGACCTGGTAGTAGCGGGTTTGCTTGGCTGGGACCGACGTTTGGGTCAGCGTCGTGGTCTGAGTCGTCCCGGCCAGGTGCGCGGCGTCGATCGGGACGGGGGTGGTGGTCGAGCTGTACACGCGGTAGGAGGCGCTGTCCTGCGCGGCCAGGGCATTCCAGCTGACGGTGATCGAGTGACCGACGGCCTTGGCCGACGGTGCGAGAACCTGCTGGCGGATCCAGTCGACGAGGTCGTCGGTGCGGTCCGCGGTGGTGCCCTGCCGGGTCTCGGTCGTCACGAGGCAGCCGTGTCCCCAGGTCGTCGTCACCACACCCGCGAGGCTGGTGCGGCCGGCGTCTTCGCGGAAGACCGGGCCACCGGCGTCCCCTTTACAGGCATCGGCGCCCTGGTCCCCGGTCAGCGTCAGCTGCGTGGAGCCGGTCGAGGCTACGGTGAACGCGCCCGTCTGCAGCTGGTCCGGAGCCCACGTGGAAGTGGTGCGGCCGTAGCCGGCGACGCGCAGCACGTAGCCCGTTGCAGGAGCTGCGGTGCCGAGCGACACCGGGGCGATGTCGGTGATCGGGGTGTCGAGGCGCGCGAGCATCGTGCCGCGATCGGACCGGGCTACCAGGCTGGTGACCGTGGCGACATGACCGCCGGTGCTGCCGAGTTTCGTGCGGCCGACGGTTACTGTGGTTGGCTTGGCGGGTGCGCCGCCTTGCGGGTTCTGCGGGAAACAGCCCGCCGAGGTGATGATCCACTGCGGTGCGACCAGCGCGCCGGTGCAGGCCGCGGTCTCGTTCGACAGTTTCGCGGTGAACGCGTAGACGCCGTCTGCGGCACCAGCGGCGTTGGAGATCGCTTCGGCCGGGGACGCGGTCAGGATGCCGGTTGCGAGGCCGGCGAGGGGTACGAGTGCGAGCGTTCTCAGTTTGTGCACGGGAGTTCCTGCTTTCGAAAAACGAAGAGTGATGTGCTGTCGGCTGCGAAAACGTGTTGTGCCGCGTTAACGGGATGCGTCCAATTGCAGCAGTGCGGTCGGGTCACCGGGCGGCGTGGTGGCGATCCCGACTTCCGTGTCGGAATTCGGATCGACGTCCACCGTCGTGTGCACACCGGCGCCGGTGGTCAGTTCGGCTGTGAGCTTGTGGCCGGCGGTCGTGGTGGTGCCGTCGCCGCGGACGGCGTAGACGTTCGGGATTTTCAGCGTCAGATGCCCGGCAGCGGCGGTGACCTCGAAGCAGATCCTGCCGTTGCCGAGCGAGCCGATCGCGTCGCTGCTGCGCACGATGATCAGCCCTGGCGCCTCCGTTGCGGGGCAGGGCTTGTAGAGAATGTGGCCATCGCCGCTGATCAGCTGCACGTGGTCATTGGCCAGGATGGCATCCGCTCCCGGGTAGGCGTAGTCCTCCACCGCGGATGGCTGCTCGTCCGCCGCGGAGGCCGTTCCGCCGGACGGGGCGACGATGATGCTCACGGTGGTAGCGGCGACCGCCGCTATCACCGTGCCGAGAAATGTCCGGTTCAACCGGCGCATGACTCCCCCTTCAAGAACCTAAGATTCCGACATATCGCCCAATGTGGATTGCAGTGCCGAAACACTGGCGGGCAGGGCGAGGTTAAGCAGCCCCTCCAGGAAAGGGCAGTGTGATCCCGATCACGACTCAACGGCGGTTGACGGTTTTCGGTGCACCCGGTAGATGTTCTTGTGCGCGATTTGCATCGGGGTGAAATTGTCGCGCCGGTCGATCGAGGGGGAACTCAGATGCGTGCGGCAAGACCCGGGTTTCGTGCTGCCCTGACAATTGTGCTGACCGCAGCGCTGACCGCCAATGCGATCGCCGCACCCCCGGCCGTCGCGGCCGAGCCGAAGACAGCGAGCGCAGCAGTCACGACGAACGCCACCCCCGACTCGGACCGAGCAAAGGTGCTGCGGTTGTGGCAGTTCGGTGGTCCGGCGACCCGGCGGGATGCCGCTGCAGCCTTGACCGGAACGGACGCAGACGTAACCCGGTTCTTGACCACCCTGAAAGACCCCGACGCCTCAATCGACCGCACAGTCCAGGTCAGCCGGATGATGTCGGCCGGTGGCGTGGCGACCCGGTCGGCCGGCCAGCAAGCCTTGGACGCGGGCACCGACGACGCGCTGACTGCGTTCCTGGACACCGGCTGGGAAACACCGCACGGGATCGACCTCAGCATCCGCGTCAGCCAGATCATGTCGGCCGGTGGCGCAGAGGTGAGAAAAGCCGGCCAGAAGGCACTCGACGCCGGTACCGAGGACGCGCTGAAGACGTTCCTCGATTCCGGGTGGCAGGTCCCGTTCGGGATCGACCAGACCGTGAAGGTCAGCCGCGCGAGGTCCGCCGGTGGCCCCGAGGTGAAGCGGGTGGGTCAGCAGGCGCTGGATGCGGGGACCCTCGATGCGCTGAACCAGTTCCTGCTCATCGATCTGCCGGTCGCCCAGGCACGGGACGCGGAAACCGCGTCGATCACCCAGCTCGTGGCCACGGCCAAAGCTGCTTCTGAGCAGGCAGCGGCTCAGACCCAGCAGGCGAAGGACGAATCGGACCGGGCCGTTACCGAGGCCGCTGCCGCGCAGAAGGCCGCCCAGGAAGCGAAGGACGCGGCCGCGGCGGCGCAGGGAAACGCCAGTGAGGCAACGGACGCCGCGAACCGGGCCGCCTACGCCGCCGATCAGGCTGCGATCACCGCGCGCCGGGCGATCGGTGCGGCCAATGCCGCCACGGCTGCCGCGCACACCGCTGCGGTCGCCGCGTCGCGTGCCGCGACCGCCGCCTCCCAAGCCGGCAAGGCCGCCTCCCACGCTTACGACGCGGCTGCGGCGGCGCTGGGCGACAAGACCAAAGCAGCGGATGCCAACGCGGCAGCCCAGACCGCCCGCGATGCCGCTGTGAGCGCGACGACAGCCGCGAATGCCGCACGATCCGCCCGCACGGCATCGCAACAGGCCAAGATCGCCGGGCAAGCGGCGACGGATGCGGCAAATCAGTCACGCACAGCCGCACAGGCGGCCACCGATGCGGCGAACGCCTCCGCGGCCGCCGGCGCCGACGCCCGGCAAGCGCAGGCCGCAGCGGCCAGGGCGCGGGCCCAGGCTGCGCACGCCGTCGCGGCGGCTCAGGCCAGTCAGTCGTGGGCCGACCAGGCCGGTACCGCTGCCGGTCAGGCTGCGGACGCCGCGGATGCCGCTGCGGCCAACGCGACGGCGGCCGCCAACGCCGCCGCCGCAGCGGCGGTCTTCGCGGGGAATGCGGCGGAAGCGGCTCAGAAGGCAACCGACCACGCCAACGCCGCGACAGCAGCGGCGAACACCGCGGTCACGGCAGCCCAGCAGGCATCACAGATCGCCCAGGTGGCACGCAAAGCCGACGACGACCGGATCGCGCTGGCCGGGCAGCAAGCCGACGACGCGGCCCAGGCCGCCGCGGCCGCGTACGCAACCCGGACGGTTCCGCCACGATGGGACCTGGACCAGGCCAGCACCTGGGACGCGGACACCAACCACCTGATCGCCGAAGCGACCACCTCAGGTACCGCTCGCGCCACCGTCATCAGTGATGCGCGCAAAGTCGCCCTGAAGCTGGCCGACACCGGTGGTAGCTGGGTCAAGGCGGCGTCGCTCACCGCGATCGCCGCCAGCGACGACGAAGCCATCGACTTCATCACCACCGGCCTCACCGCGGCCGCAGGACAGGACGACCGCGTCATCCTCGCCCAGCTCGCCGATGCCGGAACGGCCGGCTTCAAAACGGCTGCGGCCGCCGCGCTGGCCGGCTCGGACGTCGACGTGCGAAACTTCCTGCGCAGCCGTGACTACCCGGGCCGGCTGCAGGACGACACCCTGCAAGTCAGCCAGATCATGTCCGCCGCCAGGACAGCCGGTCGCACCGTGGTCGTCCAGCACGGCCAGAACGCGCTGGACGCCGGAACCGACAAGGCCTTGCGGGACTTCATCGACACCGGCCAATACGTCGCCCTGCAGATCGACGACCAGGTCAAGGTAGCCCAGGTCCAGTCCGCCGCCCGCGCCGCCGGGTCCCGCGAGGTCGTCGCCGGCGCCCAGGCCGCGCTGGACGGACCACCCACGCTGGCGCACGAATTCCTGACCGTCGGCCAGTTCACCGCTGCCCGCCGCGACCAGAACACCGCCGCCCACAACGCCGCCGTCGACAGCCTCCTCGCCCAGGCTGCCAGCGCCGCGGCCACCGCCACCCACGACGCCAACGAAGCCCAGGCCGCTGCCGCGCGGGCCCGCAATGCCGCCGACGAGGCAGCGCACTACGCCGACCAAGCCGCCACCGCAGCCGCTCAAGCCGCCGACGCCGCCAACCAGGCCCAAGACGCCGCCAACCGCGCCGCCGGCTCCGCCCAGCAAGCCCAGGCCTCGGCGAACACCGCCGCCGCAGCCGCGGCGACCGCGACCGTCGCCGCTGACAAGGCCGGCCGCTCCGCGGCCTGGGCCGCCAAATCCGCCGTGGATGCCGCGGGCTACGCGCGGGACGCGGCGACCTCCGCGCACAATGCCTACAACGACGCCCTTAGCGCCGGCAAGAGCGCCAAAGAAGCGGCCGACGCCGCACACACCGCTTGGGATGCGGTCGCAAAGAAGGTCGAGACCGAGAAACAACAGGTCATCGAACAGCGCAAGCAATCGTGCCAGCCCGCCATGCGAACCGCATCTTCGTTAGCTGGCTACAGCACCGAAGACTGCATCCTCCTGATCACCGGAACCCAGGCCGATAAGGACCGGATCCTGCATCACCTGCAGGACCTCTGCCGCCAGCTCAACCCCCAAGGCAGCCTCAAAACCAACCTCTGCCTCGACCCGCACAACCTGCTCAACCCCAACTTCCAGGCCCGCTACCCCGACCAAGCCCTGACCAACAGCGGAGCCGACCCGGTCGACGACATCTTCGTCTTCATCGGCATCAGTCTGCTCACCGCCGCCTGCGAGGGCGTCTGCGACGTTCTGGCTCTGCTGCGCGGGGCGTCAGCCGACCTCGGCGCGATCGACGGCCTCGAGACACTCGCCGGTATGGCCGACGTCACGGCCGGCGGCCGCAGCTTCCTCGACGTCATCGGCGCCGAAGCCAACGCCGAACTGGGCCAAGCCGCAGAACTCGCAACCGAGGCGACAGCGCGACAGAAGCAGCTGACAGAATTCGCCAACAAGCTCTCCGAAAACCCGATCGCTTGCCTACCGAACAGCTTCGTTGCCGGTACGCAGGTATTGATGGCCGACCGGACCACCAAGTCCATCGAGGACGTCAAGCCTGGCGAAGAAGTCCTCAACGGTTCGCCGGGCGATGCGAAGGTCCAGTCGCACGCAGTCGAGGCCGTTCATGTCACGGACGACGATTCAGACTTCATCGACGTTACGATCTCCACTCGCTCATCGTCGGAGACGATTACTGCCACGGCTCACCACCTGTTCTGGAACTCCACAACGCGCGCGTGGACGGCTGCCGCCGATCTTCATCGTGGCCAACAACTCGACATGCCAGGCGAGGGTCGCGCGACGATCGCAAATCTGCGTCGCCACGCCGCGCATGCGAGAACGTACAATCTCACCATCGCCAACATTCATACATTCTATGTGGTCGCCGGGTCAGTCGCCCTTCTGGTGCACAATGGTGCACGCTGCATTGAAGACCTTGGTAACGGCCTCTACCGATACGACGACGGTTCAATTCGTACGGCCGACGGAAAATGGGCTGGTACAACCGGGGCAAACGTTGGCGCCGATGTTGAAAAAGCCGTCTGGGACGAGTTTCAATCCCGCGGGTACAACGTCGTGCGGGGGCGCGTTTACTGCGTTGGAAATGGCGTTCAGATACGCGTCTATGATGGCGCTCTCGACATTGGAAATGGAAAGTACATCGGCATCGAGGTAAAAAGTGGCTCCGCAGTTCCGAGTCGCGATCAAAAAATGTTCGACGCTTGGGTGCAGTCCGGTAATACGGCCAAGGGTGTCGGTCAGGCTTCGGGGTTCGATATCGTTGATGTTGTACAAATCAACCGGTGAGGTAGGATCTTGCCGGTACCGCCTTGCAAGGCGGCAGCATCACGGGTGGAGGTTACGATGGCGGCTGATGTGGTCATGCGAACATTTGGTGGCATGACGATCCACAACTTGACCAAGTTGAATATCGGCGTGTTTGTTGATGCGCTTCTCATTGACGAGCACGTCATCCTTGAGCACGAAAATGAAGCTGGCGCGAATGTGCATTATATTCAGGTGCGCCATCGGTCAGAGGGCGACTATCAACTCGAGTACCGGGCTGGAAGCCCTGCGGAGCATTACCAGACGCACACGGATTCGCGCGCAAAAGTGGTCGATGCACTATTTGCCTGGAGCAAAGGGGAGGTCGCATGGCGCGACGAATTTGCATGGAAGTCCATTGGCGATTGGTTCACCGAACAATGACTGTTTTCTGACTCGAATGCAGGTTGCGGGCGAGTTGGATGATCAAAGTGGTTGCCTGTTGGTTTCTTGCGCGTGGTCTTGGAGATAGTATATTTGCGAAGGTTGCACCAAATAAATTCCGTCGGGCATCGAGGGTAGCCAAGTTCTCGACGTAGCCGGCTGCTCGTCTGCACGCTTTTCTGCTCTTCGCAGAATGGCGCCCAACGGCCTCCTCTGGCTTGACCTTGTGGCCGCAGGATTACTCCGGCGTACAGGAGCAGGTTGCGTGCCCGGTTGTAGCTGAGCCTGTATCGCTGTGCGACCTGGCGGATGGAAGCGCCGTTCTCGTACATGGCGACCATGCCCGGCGGGCACGGCGGGACGTGTCGTCTCGCCGGTCGCAGGGTGACCCTGGCAGCCAGCAGGGTTTCGCGTACGCATCGGTAACTGTGGCCGGTGTCCGCGGCGAGTTCTTCGAGGGTAGCGCCGGTCTCGTACCGGAAACGCAGGTCTGCGGCGTCACCCCGTGTCATGGGGACCTCGGAGCACTCCAATCCACCGTGGACTGCGCGTCGGGTTCCTGGGCTCCCGCGGCGTCGCCGGGCACGACACGGCTTGATCGGTGTGGTGTCTCCGGCGGCTGGTCGAGGTGCGGGCGCGGCGGGACGCTGGCGACGGCGGCGATGATCAGCGCCGACCGGGACATGCTGAAGGCGTCCGCGAGCGCGACGATGGGGGCGACGAAATCCGGGAGATCGTTGTTTTCGATCTCCCGGATCGTGTCTTGTGGCAGTAGCGACAGGTAGTGCAGGTCGGTGACGGTGAGCCCGCGTGCGTGACGTTCGGTCCTGATCCAGTCGCCGAAGGGCTGGGTTGCCAGGGCGTCGATCGGAGTCATGAGCATGTCGTAGAGCCGTTTGGGTGGCTGCCTGTAGTGGATCTGGTAGTCGTGCAGCAGCGACACTGCGAGGTCGGCGCGGGGTATGGCGAGGGCGTCGGCCACGGCCGCGGTGTCCGACAGCGACGTCCACCGGGCCTGCTGGCGCTCCAGTCTCTCGATGCGGGATGCCGGAATACCGGCCGCGGTGGCCAGCCGGCGACGCGAGAGGTGTCGCTCGGTGCGCAGTCGCCGAAGGTGGTCTCCGAGGATCGGCTCGCCGGGCCCGGCATCCGGCACCACCGACGCAACCGCTGGCGGCGACACGGGCGCGCCCGGCGGGGCTGGGACTCGGTGTTGTGTCGCCGAACCCGATGGCGCTCGGTCCGGGCTGGGGTGAGGGAGGTCCGGTCCCGGCAGTGGCGTCTGGCCGGCCCCAGGGTGTGGCGCCGGAGGGGCGGACTGGTCGAGGGTGTCGGGGATCGTGCTGGTGCCGAGTTTGCTCAGCTTCCGGGCGAGCTGGCGGGTGCGTGCGAGGGTGGCGGGGCCGGTGATGTAGGTGCTGGCGCCGTGGTGATGGCTCGCCGTCGCGATCGGGTGTGTGGTGCTCTGGTAGAGGGTGAAGGGGCCGATCAGGCCGGGTGGGCAGTGGGCGGCGGGCACGATCCGGATGGTGATGTTGCGCTGTCGGGCCAGGGACCGCAGGTGAGCGAGCTATTCCTGGCGCTGTGATGCGGGGCAAGTGTCCAGCGCGGTGTCGCCGATAAGGAAGGTGTAGTGGCGGCGCGAGCCGTCGAGGTCGGTGCGGCGCTGGGGCAGGGCTTCGGCGCGGGCGTCGTTGAGGTCGGTGTCGGCGAGCGGGCGGGTGATCAGCGCAAGATCGTGGCTGGGGGTGCGTAGCAGGTCGGGGATGAGGGTGGGCGCCCAGACGGTGACGCGGTCGGCGCGGTGTTCGTAGCGCCAGGCGATGGCGGCGTGATCGCGGTGGTCGATGTCGACGAACTCGGGTGCAGCGGCGTGCTGGGCCTGGATGACGACGCGGCGGGTGGTGGCGTAGTCGGCGCCAAGCGCGCCGAGGATGAACGCGGTGGGGACCGGGTCCGGCAGGGTGCGGGCGAGTTCGAGCTCCCAGAGGCGGGAGGCAGGGATGCTGAGCCTGCGGGCGAAGGCACGCAGGCTCAGCCCGCGGGTTTCGCGGGCCCGGCGGAGCTGGAGACCGATACCGATGGCCGCCGGGGTGCGGGTGGGTCGTCCGGTGTGCTGGCTGACGGTGCCCGGGGGTATCGATGGAGCCGCCGGGGCGTGGCCCGCGACGTCGTCGGCCAGGTCGCCGGTCGCGGGGAGGCTGTCGCCACAGCGTGAGCAGCCCTCGCCGAGCTCGCCGAGCTCGCCGCAGGATGACGACGGCGGTGGTGGCGGATGCTGATCGGGGCGTGCCAGCGCGGCGGTGGTGGCGACGGGATCGCGGGTGTTGGCGGCGAGCCAGGTCGTGGTGGCGGCGTAGCGGGCCAGGATGCTGCGGGCGGAGGTGTAGGTGCCGGCGTGCTGGTGGTGGAGGGCGACGGCGATGGCGGTGTCGTCGAGGTGGTAGAGGGTGAACGGGGTGTTCAGGCCGGTGGGGCACCGGTCGGCGGGCACGAGGTGGATGGTGATGTCCGGGTGGCCCGACAGCTCCTCGAGCAGGTCGAGCTGCCGTGCGCGTGCGGGGGCGGGGCAGGCGCGCAGGGCGGTGTCGTCGGTCGACGAGCGGCAGGTGCTCATGGCGATCTGTGACCACGAACCCCGCCTGCTCACCGACCGCCCAGGGTTGTTGATCATCGCCGACAAAGGTTACGTCTCCCGCGAACTGGACCACTACCTCACCGAACGCGGGGTCCGGCTGATCCGGCCGTCCTACCGCAACCGCCGGCCCCATCCCGGTGAGCCGCTGCTCAAGTCCATCCGCCAGCTCATCGAGTCGGTCAACGACACTCTCAAAGGCCAGCTGAACCTGGAACAGCACGGTGGGCGCACCGTCGAGGGTGTCGGCGTCCGCATCGCCCAACGCCTCCTGGCCCTCACCGCCGCCATCTGGCACAACCGCGCCACCGGCCAGCCCATCACCCGGTCCCTGACCGCCTACGACCACTGACCGAGTTACGCATTAATCGTCTAGACCTCGGTATGTTCTGCGCGCGGGCCCGGTCGTTACCTCCCCCCCTCGATGACCGGGCCCGCCTGCATGACACGGGCTGGTGGTGGACCACGACTGTGGCGCCGCCGGCGGTGCGGGTGAGGTCGGACTCGGCCGGGAACGCGACCGGCGGAGCCGGGCGCAGCCCTTCGCCGGCGGCGAGCCCACCGACGGTGGTGGGCTCGCCTTCGCGGGTGCGGCGGCCGCCGTCGAGCTTGGCGGCGAGCTGGTCGAATCCGGCCTGGGCCTGATCGAGCGTGGTGCACCAAGCGCCCATACACGGGTCCGCCGAGGTCGCTCTCCGCTTAGCGTGTCGGCTACGGCACGTCGGCGAACTCGCACCGCTGCCCGAACGAACCGGTGGCTCACCGGAAGAGCTGTGGCGCGAAGTCGTGCAGGTTGTCCCGCCAGGTCTGCCACGTGTGGGCGCCGGCGGCGAATTGCGAGTACCGGTAACGGATTCCGTAGGTGTCGAACATCGCGCGGGTGGCGACGTTGTTGGCGTGGGCGATGTCGTCGGGGTTGCCGCAGTAGATGTGGTGCAGCCTCGTACCGGCGTTGATCCGGTGGTCGCGCAGCAGATCGGGGTGCTGGGTGGTGAGGGCCTCGAGCACGTCGGGGAAGTAGCCGGAGCTGAAGTCGCCGATCGAACCGAAGAGGCCGGGGTGGCCGAGGAGCACGTTCCACGTCTGCAACCCGCCGAGGGACAGCCCGGCCAGCGCCCGGCCGCCGGGGTCGCGCCGGACGCGGTACGCGCGCTCGACCGCGGGCACGAGGTTGTCGATCAGCTCGGCGGGAAAGCTGTCGTCACCGGGAAGACCGGTGGCGCCGGGAACATTGCCGTCCGCGAACACGACCACCATGGGGCGGATGCGCCTCGCGGCGAGGAGGTTGTCGAGGATGACCGGGGCGCGGCCGGGCTCGACCCAGTCGAGGTGATCGCCGCCCCCGCCGTGCAGGAGGTAGAACGTCGGGAGCACGCCGTGGTGGCCGGGTGGGGTCCACACCGTGGCTTCCCGGCGGGTGCCGGTGACGGCGCTGGCGTAGGTCAGGCGGGCGACCCGGCCGTGCGGGACGTGGTTTTCGGTGAGGAATTCGGTGCCGGGACCGGGCAGGAGGAACAGCGACAGCGCGGGGCTGGAGTGCACCGCCGTGGGGTTGGCCGGGTCCTTCGTCTCGACGCCGTCGACGAAGAAGCTGTACTGGTAGTAGCTCGGCGCCAGTGGGCCGGTGGTGAGCTGCCAGACGCCGTCGCGACCACGGGTGAGGGCTTGTTCGGTGTAGTCGAACGAGCGGCCCCATCCGCCGCGGACGGTGACCGTGGTGGCGGTGGGTGCGCTCAGCCGGAACGTCACCGTGCGGTCGGGATGGACGACCGGACTGCGGGTGGCCGCTCCGGCGGCCGGGGCTGAGTGGAGCAGCAGGGGTGCGGCCGCGCCGGCGGCCAGGACGGTGCGGCGGGAAATGGCGGACACGGAGCCTCCGGTTCAGAGCAGGCGGTAGAGGTCGTAACGGACTTGGTGGGCGGTCCGCTCGGCCCGGCCGAGCAGGACGCTGGTGGCGAGCCACTGGTACCGCGGATCGGCCGTGGTGGCGCGCAGCACGAGCCGGAAGTAGTAGTCCGCGGGGTCGACGTCCTCCCCGCGAGCCAGCGCCGCGAGCACCCCGGGCGGCCCGGTGCGGACGCCGGTGCTGGTCAGCCCCACGAGTGCGGAGGAAAGTTCGAGGGTGTAGCGGGCCTCGACGAACACGGTGCCGTCGGGCAGGACGCGTTGCCAGTCCGCCCCGCCGGGCCGGACGCGGCCGGACAGCGCCGGACCGTCGAGGGTGCCGCCGGTGATCGGCACCGTGCGGTGGTGGCTGTCGGGGCCCGGGCCGAAGTCCAGCGGGGGTGCCAGGTTGACGGCGACCGTCGCGAGCGCCTCCAGGCCGGGCGGGGCGAACCGCATCAGGCGACCTTGCGGATCGGCAGGATCAGCACCGCGCCGAGCAGCCCGGCCACCGCGCCGAACACGAAGAGCGCCGCGAAGTTCTGGGGGGCCTCCGGCGTCGCACCGATCGCGAGGACCGCGGGGGCCACCGCGGGCACCAGCGAGGTGGGCAGGGTGTTGGCGATGTTCATCAGACCGAGGTCCTTCGCCGGGTTCGCCGGGTCGGGGACGAGCTCGGTGACGAGCGCGATGTCGACCGCCAGGTAGACGCCCTGGCCGAGGCCGACCACGCCGACCGCGACCAGGAACGCCGGGTAGGAGTGGGCGAACGCGGCCAGCAGCAGCCCGGCGGCGAAGATCAGCGCGGCGGCGATCACGAACGGCTTGCGGCGGCGGAGCCGGTCGGACAGCTTGCCCGCGAGCGGCGCGAACAGCGTGGCCGCGGCGGTCAAGACCAAAGTGGACAGGAACACCGCGCTCGCCACCTGCTCGGGCGGGAAGTGCAGCACCAGGATGAGGTAGAAGGTCTGGTACGCCTGGATCGCCGCGACGCCGAGGAAGACCAGCAGGCGGCTGGCCCAGGCCCACGCGAAGTCGGGGCGGCGGCGGGGGTTCACCCAGAACGTGCGCAGCAGCTCGCGGGTGTCGAACGGCGGACGCTCCGAGATCGGCGTGTCCCTCAGGAACGCGAAGAGCAGGAGCGTGCCCGCGATCGCTGCGGCGGCGGGCAGGAGGATCATCGCGGCGAGGTTCGGGGCCACCAGCTGCGCGCCGAAGAGGCCGATCACCGCGCCGAGGGGCAAGCTCAGTCCGAGCACGGCGGAGGCGGGCCCGCGCCGGTGCGGCTCGAGCTGGTCGGCGAGCACGGCGGTGCAGGCCACGGTCACCGAGCTGAACCCGGCGAACGTGGCTACCGCGGACAGGGTCAGCACCAGGGTGCTGCCGGCGACGAGCATGACGAGGGCGCCGACGGCGAACAGCGCCGCGCCGAGCAGGAGGAATGGCCGGCGCCGGCCCAGCCGGCTGGTCGTGCGGTCGCTGAGGCGGCCCAGGAGCGGGAACGCGACCAGCGACGCCAGCGCCCCGACTCCGGCGACGACCGAGACGATGGTGGTCGCGCGGGCCGCGTCGAGCTCGGTGGCCTTCAGCGAGAGGGTCAGGACGGCGGGGACGAGGTTGGCCATCGCGGCGCCGACCGACGCGAGGCCGAGGAAGAGCAGGAAGCCCCGGCGGGGGAGCGCCGAGCCCGGTCTGGCCGGGGTGGTTTCGAGGGAAGCACTCATCGTTGGGCACCTTTCGCCACGGTTGCCCGGAAGGATGACCAGCGACTTCGGGTACGGTCATCGGCTGTGCCAACCAATGGAAAGCGGGGCCGTCGCCCGCCGCACGGGGAGCCGGTGGTCGACCGCGCGCTGGCGCTGCTGGCCGCGTTCGACGCCGAACACCGCACGCTGTCGCTGGCCGAGCTGAGCCGCCGCTGTGAAATGCCGCCGAGCTCGGCGCTGCGGCTGGCGAACCGGTTACGGGAGTGGGGCGCCCTCGAGCGTGACGACGCCGGCCGGTTCTGCGTCGGCCTGCGCCTGCTGGAGGTGGCGACGCTCGCCCCGCGCGGGCACGGGCTGCGGCAGGTCGCGTTGCCGTTCATGAACGACCTGGCCGAGGTCACCCACCAGCACGTCCAGCTGGCTGTCCGCGACGGCATGCAGGCCCTGCTGGTGGAACGGCTGTCCGGGCACCAGGCGGCGCCGGTCGACTACCGCACCGGCGGGCGGCTTCCGCTGCACTCCACCGGCGTCGGCCTGGCGCTGCTGGCGTTCGCGCCCCGGGAGCTCCAGGAGGAGCTGCTCGCCAAGCCGGTCTACGGCGAGCCGGACCACCGGCTGATCCCGGCCGACAAGCTGCGCCGCACCCTGGCCGAGGTCCGGCGGGAGCGGCTGGCGATCTTCCGCCGCCAGGACGAGACGGAGTCGATCGTGTCGGTGGCCGCGCCGATCTTCGGGCGCGACGAAGGCCTGGCCGGCGTCCTCGGCGTGCTCGTGCCCAAGCGGGTCGCCCGGCCGCGGCACCTGGGCTTGGCCGTGCAGACGGCGGCACGGGGCATCTCCCGGGAGCTGGGCGCGCGCTGATGTGCCATTGAATGGCACGCCGATGGGGTTCGCCGCCGGCCGCCGGTCATGATCGGCCGCATGCATCCCTACCAGGACCCGGGACGGCCGCCCGGGGAGCGCGTCCATGACCTGCTCGGCCGGATGACCGTGCCGGAGAAGGCCGGGCTGCTCTTCCATGCCCCGGTCGCCGTGACGCCCGACGGCGGGTTCGTCGAGGCATCGGCCGGGCCGTTGCCCACCGCACCGACGACGGAAGTCGTGCGGCACCGGCACGTCCGCTGCCTGTCGCTGATGGCGCCGGTCTCGGCGGGGCCTCTTGCCCGCTGGCACAACGACGTCCAGGGACTCGCGGCGGGCAGCCGGCTGGGGATCCCGGTGCTGGTGTCGTCCGATCCGCGGCACTCGGCGAACGAGAACCCGCTGACGTCGGTGCCGTCGGGCGGCTGTTCGCGCTGGCCCGAACCGCTCGGTTTCGGGGCGCTGGCCGACGAAGCCGCTGTCCGCGCGTTCGCCGAGGTCGTCCGCGCCGAGTACACCGCGGTCGGGATCCGGCTGGCGTTGCACCCGATGGCCGACCTCGCGACCGAACCGCGGTGGTGCCGCACCTCCGGGACGTTCGGCGCGAACCCGGCGCTCGTGGCCCGGCTGGCGGCCGCCTACGTCGAGGGGCTGCAAGGGACGGACCTCGGGCCGGACTCGGTCGCGGCCATGGTCAAGCACTGGCCGGGCGCGGGTCCGCAGGCCGGCGGCGAGGATGCCCACTTCGCGTCCGGCAAGGACCAGGTCTACCCGGACGGGCGCTACGAGGAGCACCGTGCGGTGTTCCGCCCGGCGCTGCGGGCCGGGGCGGCGGCGGTGATGCCGTACTACGGCCGCCCGGTCGGTGTCCCGGGGCTGGCCGAGGTCGGGTTCGCCTTCGATCGCGAGGTCATCGCCGGCCAGCTCCGGCGTGACGAAGGCTTCGACGGCCTGGTGTGCACGGACTTCGGGCTGCTCACCGACGCGACCTTGCCGGACGGTTCCGTCTGGCCCGCCCGTGCCTGGGGCGCCGAGGACCTGACCGTCGAGGAGCGCGTGCTGCGGCTGCTCGACGCGGGGGTCGACCAGTTCGGCGGCGAGTGGTGCCCGGACGTCGTCGTCGGGCTGGTCGAGGCGGGCCGGCTGCCGGAGGCGCGGCTCGACGAGTCCGCCGGCCGGGTGCTGGCGTTGATGGTCCGGCTCGGGTTGTTCGAAAATCCGTATGTCGACGAAGACCACGCGGTGACCACCGTGGGCCGGGCCGATTTCGCCGCCGCCGGAGCCGAGGCGCAACGCCGGTCGATGGTCCTGCTCGCCGGGGCACTGCCGCTCGAGCCCGGGATCCGGCTGTACGTCGAAGGGATCGATCCCGGGGTGGCCGGTCGCTACGGGTCCGTTGTGGACAGTGTGGCCGAGGCCGATGCCGCGGTGGTGCGGATCGGCACCCCGTACGAGCCTCGGTCGCGCCTGCCCGAAGCGTTCTTCCACCAGGGCCGGCTCGACCTGCCGGACGACCGCCGCGAGCACCTGCTCGCGCTGGCCGACGCGGTGCCGACCGTGGTGGACGTCTTCCTCGACCGGGCCGCCGTCGTGCCCGAGCTCGCCGGACGGGCCGCCGCGCTGCTGGCCGACTTCGGGGCGGCCGACGACGCCGTTCTCGACGTCGTCTTCGGCCACGCGCGGGCCGAGGGACGGCTGCCGATCGAGCTGCCGTCGTCGATGACCGCGGTCGAAGCCCACCCGGAGGACCGGCCGGGCGGCACCGCAGACCCGCTGTTCCCGATCGGGCACACCGCCCGCGTCCCCGAAAGGCACGTCTGATGCCCGTCCACCCGTTGCTGGCGGCCAAGTTCCCGCTGCTGGAGGGTTTTTCTTCGTTCGGCGAGCTGCTCGCCGACCCGGCCTTCGCGGAGTTCGAGCGGCCGCCGGTGCCCGACGTCGTCCCCGAAGTGTCCACCGTGGACGCGCAGGTGCCCGGGCCGCACGGTCCGGTGCCGGTGCGGATCTACCGCAGTGGCGATCAGGAGAGCGCGCCGTGCCTGGTGTGGCTGCACGGCGGCGCGTTCCGGATGGGCGACCTGGACATGCGGGAAGCCGACCGGGTGGCCCGTGAACTCGCCCACCGCGCCGGGATCGTGGTGGTCAGCGTCGACTACCGGCTGGCCGTGGGGCCGGTCTCCTACCCGGTGCCGCACGACGACGTCGTCGCGGCCCTGCGGTGGGTGCGCGACCACGCCGGCGACCTGGGTGTCGGCCGGATCAGTGCGGGCGGCGCGAGCGCGGGCGGCAACCTGTCGGCCGGCGCGGCGCTGCGCCTGCGTGACGACGACGGCTGGCTGCCCGCGGCGCTGGCGCTGGTCTACCCGGTGCTGCACCCGCAGTTGCCGTCGCTGCCGGCGTCGCTGGTCGCCCGGATGACGGAGGTGCCCCCGATCCTGCACTTCCCGCCGGCCGCGGTGCGGGCCACGACCGAGAACTACCTCGGCGGGCCGGTGAGCCGCGCGGACGGCTACGCGATGCCGGGGCTGGCGATGCTGGAGGGCCTGTGCCCGACGCTGGTGCTGACCGCGGAGTACGACGACCTGCGTGTCTCCGGGCAGGTGTTCGCCGGGCAGCTGGCCGGAGCCGGGGTGGACGTGCGGCACGTCGTGGTGCCGTCGTTGCTGCACGGGTTCCTCAACCTGCCGCCCGCGATCGACGAGGTGGGGCGGGCGCTGGACCTGATCATCGAGTCGGTGCGTCCCGCAGGAACCTGACCGACGTGGCCACGACGGCCGCGGGATCGGCGCCCGCCCAGCGGTGGCGGGCGCCGGGGACCAGGTGCAGCTCGACCGGCGCGCCCGCCTCGCGCAAGGCTTCCGCGAGCCGGACGCTCTGCGAGGCGGGCACGAGGTCGTCGTCCTCGCCGTGCACCAGCAGGATCGGCGGCGCGCCGGCGTGGGCGTGCGTCAGCGGGCTCGCCGCGCGCGCCAGGTCCGGCACCGACTCCGGCGGCGCCCCCAGCAGGGCCGCTTCGCGGGAGACGTCACCGGTCAGGCCGAGCAGGTCGGTCGGCGGGAACCACGCCACCACGGCGTCCACTGCAGACCCGGTGAGGGCCGCGAGCACGCCGAGGTGCGCGCCCGCCGACTCGCCCCAGACGAACAGCGGCTTTTCGTCACGGACGAACTCGATGGCGGCCCGCACGTCCTCCAGCGGCGCGGGGAAGGTCGCTTCTCCGCTGAGCCGGTAGTCGGCCGCGGCGACCCGGAAGCCCTGGTTCACCAGCTCCTCGGTGAGATGCTCGAACCCGGGCAGCGGGGTCAGCCGGGACCCGCGCCGCCAGCCGCCGCCGTGCAGGGAGAGGATCGTCGCGACCGGGTCGTCCGGCTCGGACACGTCCAGCTCCAGAGGCCGGAAGCCCGGGACTTCGCGGTAGATCACGCGCCGGCCTTGTGGAAGCGGCCGCCCTGCATGATCACCTCGAGGTTGGCCGGGTCCTGCAGCAGCGTGACGTCCGACGTCGGGTCGCCGCGGACCACGAGGACGTCGGCGAGGTAGCCCTCGGTCAGCAGCCCCACCGGCAGGTCCATCACCTGGCCGCCGTGGAAAGTGGTGGCTCGCAACGCTTCGGCGGGGGAGTAGCCGAAGAGCCGGACGAACAGGTCCAGGTCGCGGGCGTTGCGGCCGATGGGGTTGTTCGGGAAACCGTAGTCGCCGCCGGGCAGCACCCGCAGACCGCGTTTACGCAGTTCCGGGTAGAGCTGCTCCATCGCCGCCAGTGACTTCACCGAGCCGGTCTTCTCGGCGTCGATGCCGAATTCGGCGCCTTCGTGGACGTTGGCCCACATGATGCCGACGGCGGGGGAGAGGAAGATCGAGTCCTTGTGCTCCTCCAGCAGGTCGATGGCTTCGGGGTCGGCGTAGGAGCAGTGGTAGATCGAGCGGAACCCGGCCCGCACGGCCAGCTTGATCGACTCGGGTGCCTGGGCGTGGCAGTTGAGCCACACACCGGACTCGCGCGCCTGCTCGCCGGCCGCGTTCGCCTCCTCCGCGCTGTACTGCGTGACCATCGAGCCGCCCTCGAAGAAGACGTCGTCGTTGCTCATCAGCAGCTTCACGCTGTCGAAGCCGAGCTCGGCCTGTTCTCGGATGAACGCGCGGACGGCGTCGGGCCCGGTTTCCTGCGGGGTGGGCCCGTCCGGACCCATCCGGACGGGGTTGTTGTCGCGTTCGAAGGAGGCGGCCCGCATCCGCGGCCCGGCCGCCAGCCCGGCGGCGATCCGGTCGCGCAGCCGCACTTCGGTGGGCACCGGCGTCAACGACCCCGCCGAGTAGGCGCTGGTGAACCCGTGGTCGAGGAGGATCCGGGCATTGCGTTCGGCGAGCGCGAGGTGCTCGTCCGGGGTCGGCAGGTGGTGGAAGAAGCTGACGTCGACCGGCGGGTTGAACGACGGGTCGAGGTGCCCGACCGCCGACGGGAACGTCAGGTGGCAGTGCGACTCGACCAGGCCCGGCATGACCGTCGCTCCTCGGCAGTCGACCACGCGGTCGTCCGGCGCCGGTTCGGCGCCGGGGCCCACGTGCTCGATCCGGTCGCCGCGGACGACGACGTCGTCGGGGACCGCCGGGGAACCGCTGCCGTCGAAGACGCGGCCGCCCGTGAAGAACACTCGGGAAGTCATCATGCCCCCAGCATGGTGTAACCGCCGTCGGCGACCAGGAAACCGCCGGTGATGTGCCCGGCGTCCGCGGTGGCCAGGAACAACGCGGCTCCGGCCAGCTCTTCGGGTTTCGGGATCCGCCCCATCGGGGTCGCGTCGCGCAGCTTCTCCGCGCGGCCGGTGCGCCAGTCCTCCCGGCCGAGCGTGGCTTCGGTTTCGATGAAGCCGGGGGCGAAGACGTTCACCCGCACGGTGGGGGCGAAAGCGTGCGCGTAGGACTTGGTCAGGCCGATGATCCCGGCCTTCGCCGCCGCGTACTGCGGGGCACGGGCGCTGCCCCGGGCGACGACGGTCGAGCCGATGTTCACGATCGCGCCGCCGCCCTGGGCCAGCATGCGGTCGCCGAACTCGTGCGTGCACAGCAGCGTGCCCTTGATGTCGACGGCCAGGACGTGGTCGACGGACTCCTCGGTGAGGTCCCGCCACGACATCTGTTCGCGGGCGACGTCGCCGACGTTGTTGATCGCGACGTCGACCCGGCCGAAATGGCTCCACGCCTCGTCGGCCATCCGCCGGATCTGCGTGTGTTCCGAGATGTCGGCCTGGACGAGGAACGCCTTGCGGCCCAGCTCTTCGACGCGCGCCGCGGTGCGTTCGGCACCCGCGCGCGAGCCGCGGTAGTGCACGGCTACGTCGGCGCCCTCGGCGGCGGCGCGCACGGCGATCTCGGCGCCGAACCCGGTGCCGGCGCCGGTGACGAGGACGGTCTTGCCGGTGAAGCGCACGAAGTTCTCCTTCAGACGAGGGTGCGGCCGCCGTCGGCGTACAGGACGTGTCCCGTGACGAAGGCGGCTTGGCCGGAGCAGAGGAACAGGATCGGGCCGGTCAGGTCGGCCGGGGTGCCGAGCCGCCCGGTGGGCACCAACGCGGTGAGGCCGTCGCGGACGCCGGGCTTTTCGAGGTGGTCGTGGGTCAGGCCGGTCTCGGTGTAGCCGGGCGCGACGGCGTTGACCGTGACGCCGGACGCGGCCCACTCGCGCGCCATCACCCTGGCGAGCTGGTTGACCGCGCCCTTCGTGGCCGCGTAGGGCGCGTGGTGCGGGTGGGCGAGCAGGCCGGACACCGAGGACAGGTAGACGATCCGGCCGTACCCGCGGGCGACCATCAGCTCGCCCGCGGCCCGGCCGGTCCAGAACGCGCTGTCGAGGTTGACCGAGGTGATCGCGCGCCAGACGTCGTCCGGGGTGCCGAGGACCGGACGCCGGTCGTTGACGCCGACCGCGTGGACGAACACGTCGAGGCCGCCGAGCAGTTCGTCGGCGCGGGTGACGCAGTCCCGGGCGCCGTCGGCGTCGGTCAAGTCGGCTTCGAGGGTGCGCAGGCCCAGTTCGCCGAGCCGCCGGGGGTCGCGGTCGGCGACGACCACGTCGGCTCCGGCATCGGCCAGCGCGAGGGCGGCCGCGGCGCCGATCCCGCCCGCCCCGGCCACCAGCGCACGCTTGCCCCGCAGACCCAGCCAGTCCACTCCCGCTCCTCGCTCTCGACCTGACGGCGACGCTAAGCGCGTCCGCTGCCGATCAGGAACGGACGTTCCATTCAATGGCAGGTCCACGCTTGCTTGCGGGCCGCGCTGCTGCAATCGGGGCATGACACGACTGCCCCGGCTGACCCCGGCCGACCTGTCCGCCGACCAGCGCGAGCTGTACGAGGCCATCGCCGGTGGCCCCCGGACGGGCGGCCCGTTCCCGCTCATCGACGCCGACGATTCGCTGACCGGGCCGTTCAACGCCATGCTGTTCTCCCCGCCGGTCGGCGAGGCGCTGCAGCGGCTGGGCGCGGCCGTGCGGTACGAAACCGCGCTGACCGATCGGGTGCGCGAGCTGGCGATCCTGGCCGTCGCGGCGCGCTGGGACTGCGCGTTCGAGCGGTACGCGCACGAGCCCGCCGCCCGCGCCGCCGGGGTCACCGAGGCCCACCTCGACGGTCTCGACGGTCTCGATCCCGCGGAGACGGCGGCCCTGCGGTTCGTGATGGCTCTGCTGGACGGCGACGTCGACGACGTGACCTACGCCGAGACCGTGCCGACCATTGGCAACGGCGTGGCCGTCGAGCTGACCACGCTGGTGGGCTACTACGCGACGCTGGCGCTGCAGCTGCGCGTCTTCCGAGTCACCGTCCCCGTGGAGCAGCCGTGAAGCTCGTGACCTTCGACGACGGCCTGGTCGGCCGTCTCGCCGACGACCTCGTCCTGGAACTCGACACCGCCTCGGCGCGCGAGTTCTTCGAACGCGGCGGGAGCGTGCCCGAGACCGGGCGCCGCTTCCGCACGTCCGAGGTGCGCCTGCGCGCCCCGATCGTGCCGAAGAAGTTCTTCCACACGGCCGGGAACTTCCGCGAGCACCACGACGACCTCGCGCGCGTCAACTGGTCGCACCCGGTCAACAAGGGCATCGTGTTCTTCCAGAACGTCGACGCGATCATCGGACCCGGTGATCCGGTCGTGTACCCGTCGCACCTGACGAACGAGCTGGACTACGAGCTGGAAATGGCCGTGGTGATCGGGAAGCCCGGCAAGTTCTTCACCGCCGAGCAGGCGGCCGAGCACATCGCCGGGTACCTGGTCTTCAACGACATCACCGCCCGTGACATCCAGCGCCGTGAGATGGAGTCGGGCGTCTTCTCCTTTTCCAAGGCGATCGACACGTTCTGCCCGATCGGCCCGTACATCGTCACCGCCGACGAGGTCGGCGACCCGCACGACCTGGACATGGAGCTGCGGGTGAACGGCCAGGTGCGACAGAAGTCGAACACCGGCCGGATGTCTCTCACGATCCCGGAGCTGGTCGCGTACCACTCACCGCAGGTCTACAGCGCGGGCGACCTGATCACGACCGGCACGGTCGCCGGGGTCGCCGCGAGCACCGAGGACCCGTTCGCGAACTACCTCAAGCCGGGCGACGTCGTCGAGGCCGAGATCGAGAAGCTCGGCGTGCTGCGCAACCGGGTCGTCTCGTGGGAAGACGCGTACGGCACGCCGTGGGCGCGGTGATGCGCCTGGCCAACCTCGGCGGCCGCGCCGTCCTGATCACCGGCGACCGGGCACTGGACGTCTTCGACGCCGGTGGCTTCGGCCCCGACCCGATGGCCGTCCTGGAGAACTGGGCGGCCTTCACGGCGTGGGCGCGGTCCGCGCCGGCCGGAAGCCCCTTCGATCCCGCGTTGCTGGGCCCGCCGGTCCCGCGGCCCCGCCAGGTCTTCGCCGTGGCACTCAACTACCCGCCGCACGCGGCCGAAGCCGGGTTCGAGCCACCGGCCGACCCGTTGGTCTTCACCAAGTTCCCGACCTGCATCGCCGGTCCACAGGAGACCATCGAGCTGCCCGGCGACCGCGTCGACTGGGAAGTCGAGCTGGTCGCGGTGATCGGGCGGGGCGGGCACCGGATCGCCGAGACACGCGCGCTCGACCACGTCGCCGGGTACACGGTGGGTCAGGACCTGTCGGAGCGGCGGGTCCAGGCGCTCGGGAAGCCGCCGCAGTTCTCGCTGGCCAAGTCGTTTCCCGGCTTCGGCCCGATCGGTCCGAAGCTGGTCACCGAGGTCGCCCCCGATGCCGCGATCACGTGCCTGCTCAACGACGAGGTGGTCCAGCAGGCCTCGCTCGCGGACATGATCTTCGGCGTCCCGGAGCTGGTCGCCCGGCTGTCGGCGGTGTGCCCGCTCCTGCCGGGGGACCTGATCTTCACCGGCACCCCGGCGGGGGTCGGCAACCGCCGCACGCCGCCGCGTTACCTCACCGCGGCCGATGTACTGACCAGTCGCATCGACGGCCTGGGTGAGCTGCGCACCCGCTTCCGGGCGACGCCGCCGTGGACCGGAGCCGGCCGAGAGTCGACCAGCCGCAGCGTTTCGTAGCTGAACGTGCTGTAGGTGGTGAGCACGCCGCAGAGCCCGGTGCCGGCCAGGTCGACGGTGAAGGTGCCCCACGGGAACAGGCTGTCGTGGCGCCTCTGCACGAGCCGGTCGGTGAGGTAGCGGGCCGACGATGGCGCCGAGGAAGACGAGGGCCGTGGTCGTGCTGGTCAAGGAGGGACCGTTGGCGGGCGGGCCGCGGTTTCCGGTGCTCCGGCGCGGCGAGCCCCACCGCCGCTACGCCGAGTGTGGATCGGGTACCGGCAGCGTCGGGAGCCAGGTGACCGTGGACCGGCGTGGCACTCGTAGAGGGTTTGTGCACCCATCGGTCCCACCTGCTGCTGGGCTTGCCCGCCGTAGGCAGCCGGGTCGACCTCGGTGCAGTGCTGTCCGATCCATTGCTGCCGCTGCCGGCCGGCCCCGCCGTTCATTGCCGCCGATGTCGGTTTCGCGACGGCCACGTCGCTGCGCCAGCACCTCAACGCCGAACTGGGTGTCTCCCCGCAGGCGTACCGGCGCACCTTCCGCAGCGAAGACGTCCACTCCTGAAGAAACCTCGCCGCCCTTCTCGGAGGGCGGCGAGGCGCTGGTCAGCTGCCCGGTGTCACGAGCGTTCACTTCCTCAGGGTGGCGTTCAGGAAGCCGATCAGCGGGTCGGCGACCGTGGTGGTGGTCCAGACCGCCGCGGCCTTGGTGTCCCCGGTGAAGGCGAGGTCGCCGTGGCCGCCGCCGTCGACGACGTAGCGCGTGCTGGGCACACCCGCGGCGCGCAAGGCGTTGTGCAGCAGGAGAGTCTGGCTGGGGGAGATCAGCGTGTCGGCGTTGCCGTGGAAGAGGACGAACGGCGGAGCGCCGGCCTTGATATGGGTGACCGGGTTCGCCGCGGCCACGCCGGCCGGGTTGTCGGCGAGCGACTGGGAGCTGTCCGGCCCGCTCACGTACTTAGCCGCGATGGCCAGCATCCCGGCCATCGCCTGCTGGGAAGCCGCGTCGAAGTCGGAGGCCAGCCGGGACAGATCGGAAGCGCCGAATTTGTCCACGATGGCCTGGACGTCACTGGTCTGGTCGAGGTTCTCGCCGACGTCGTAGCTCCGGTTGCCGGTGGTCACGCCGACCATCGCCGCCAGGTAGCCGCCCGCCGAGTCGCCCCAGACTCCGACCTGGCCGGGGGCGATCCCGTAGGTCGAAGCGTGGGCCTCGAGGTAGCGGATCGCGGACTTCACGTCGGCGATGCTGTCGGCGTAGGTCGCGCCGTCGGGCTGGGTCCGGTACTGGATGCTCGCCACCACGTACCCGGCCTCCGCCGCGTAGGTGCGCAGCAGGAGGTTGCCCTCCTTGGCCGACTGCACGAACCCGCCGCCGGGCACGTACACGACAAGGGGCTTCGGTCCCGGCGTCCGCGGCGTCTGGACGTCCATTGCCAGCTGCTTGTTCCGGCCGTCGGGCAGCGCCGGGGCCGCGTAGACGATGTCGGTCTTCGTGTCGACCTGCACCCGGCCGCACCGGATCTGCGGCGCGGTGGCCGCGTCGAGCACGGTGCTGGTGCTGGTGTCCACAGGCACGACGAGCTTCCCGGAGGGCAGCGACGCGCCCGCAGGCGGGCCACCGCCGACGCCGGGGCCGACCGGGCACGCTGCCGGGGTCGAGGTGGCGGTCATGGTGGTCGAGCTATCCGAACACGCGGTCAGCGCCAGCGTGCCCGCGATGGCCACCGTCGCCAAGCTTGGTCGAGCTGATTTCATGCGGTGCCTCCACGGACGATCGCGCCATTTGGAACTCGGTTGTCAACCGGTTGACTATCTGACCGTAGCACGACTGCGCGGGCACGCTCGGGCATCCTCGTTTCGCAAGCGATACGGTGAGGCGTAGTACACCGGTTGACGAAGTGAGGGAACATGGCCAACGGCGAGGGTGTCGCGGTCGCCTGGGACCAGTGGCGCACCGAACGTCCGGACCTCGACCTGGCTTCGATGGCGCTCTTCGGCGGGCTCAAGCACGCCCACGCCATGCTGGAACTGCTGCTCGAACCGGTCTTCGAGACTTCGTCGATCAACTCCGCCGAGTTCGACGTCCTGTTCCACCTCAGGCACGCGCCGGAGCCGGTCATCGCCCGCAGGCTGGCCCAGACCATGGGAAAGTCCGCAGCGGCATTGAGCAAGGCGTTGACGAAACTGGAACGCCGGGGCCTGGTGGTCCGCGCGGCGAACCCGGTGGACAAACGGAGCTTCCTCGTCACGATCAGCGACGCCGGCGCGGCCGCTGTCGACCAGGCCATGCCGCGGCGCCTGGCCCTCGAATCGGAAGTCGTCGAGGCGCTGACGGGCCGGCAGCGCGCGGACATCGCCCGGGCCTTCCGCGTCATCGGCGACGTGCTGGAGACGACCGCCCGCCGTCGCACCTGACCGTCCGACGGGCAAGCAGCGCGAGCGACTCGATGGCTCGTGACGGCGCCCGAGTGCAGGCGAGACCTTGCCGGTGCCGACACCAGGTCCAGCGCGGCCTGCGACCTCCGCACGGCACCGCTGTAAAGGTTGGTGACGTCATTTGCGCTCGTGTGCGTGGGATCGAAGTCGCTTGAGCCGTCGTCCGGGCAGCGGGTCGGTCAGTAATTCCGTGTAGTTCGGCCGGCCCCCTGTAGGTCCGATGATGGTGATGGGGTGCTGATGCACCCGGGCGACCGATGGAGTCCATCGACGCCGACCAATCTGGCTGCGTCCGCAGTCGGATTCGCGGCAATCCCGCCGGGCATCGACGTGACCGGGGGGCTTGGCCGCAACTGACGGATGGCCTTCAGCTCGACATGGCGGAGCCCGTATCGTCCGGATTGATCTCGTTGCGTCCCGCGATCCGCACGAGCTCGTTGTGGGTGACCGGATCGGCGTCCCTGTGAAGGTCGCAGTCCCTTGGCACCAGCCGTGGACCGGGTCGCGACGTGTGGCGACCCGGTCGGCGCTTCCGTGGCTGCGCCTAGGACCCGTCGACCACGACGATCGGTTTCCCGCCACCCTGCCGTCCGGTGCTGAATGCCTTCGGCGTCTCCTCCAGCGAATGGCGTGACCCGATCAGTACGCGCAGGCTGCCTTCGCGGACGAGCGCGGCGAGCTGGGCGAGGCCGGCCCGGTCCGGTTCCACGACGAAGAAGACCGATCGTCCGAATCGCGGCTCGAAGTCCGGCGGGGCGGCGATGGTGACCAGCGTGCCACCCGCGCGCACCAGGCCGGCGGATCGCTTGCCGATCTCCTCGCCGAACACGTAGAGCACCACGTCGACTTCGCCGACGTCTTCCAGCTTGTCGTTTTCCAGGTCCACGAACGCGGCGGCGCCCAGGTCGAGGGCGACGTCGCGGTGGCGGGCGCGGCCAGTGCCGATCACCGTCGCGCCGGCCCGTTTCGCCAGCTGCACCGCGATCGAGCCGACTGCGCCTGCCGCGCCGTGGATCAGCACCGTCTGCCCGGCCTGAAGGCGGCCGTGGTCGAACAACGCCTGCCACGCCGTCAACCCGGAGATCGGCAGCGCGGCGCCGACGGCGTGGTCGACGTCGGCTGGCAGTGGCGCGAGGTTGCGAGCCTCGACGGCCGTGAACTCGGCGAGCGAGCCGTCGCGGGCCCAGTCGGCGAGCCCGAAGACGCGCTGCCCGACCGTGAGACCGGTGGTGCCGTAGCCGAGCTCGGTGACGACGCCCGACAGCTCGTGCCCGGGCACGCTGGGTGTCCGATCGCGGCCCGCCCGGTCGGTCCAGGTACCTGGCCACTCCAGCTCGCCGGGCGTGAAACCGGCTGCGTGCACCCGCACGATGACGTCGTTCTCCGCGGCGTGCGGGGCCGGGCGGTCGGACAGGGTCAAGCCTTCGATTCCGGCGTCCGGGTCCTTGACGCTTCTGTTGCCCGAGAGGTTGCGGGTGCAGCATTTGCCAATTCTTCTGACTCGCTTCGAAAATTCGTCGATAAGATTAGTAAAGAATACCTTGTAAGCCGAGAAGTGGTGGCGTGGCAGGTCAGTAACTCGTCGGTAGCAATTCCTTCTGCTGATCGCGCAAAATTGCGCAGCTATGTGACTAGACCTGATTTATATTGGCTTCCATATTGGAAGGAAGGTTGGATCGCGATCTAGGGTTCGACTCCAGGTGCTGGTGCCGACGGTGAAACATGACTGCCTAAATATCCCGGTTTGCCTGAGTGTCGCCGCTGTTGGCTCTCTAATCTGAGGTCCAGCGATCTGCTTCCTGGAGGTCGGCCCCGTGTGGGACGTCATTTCTACTCAAGACCCCCTGAAAGCGGCCATAGTTGTGACGGGGCCGAGATGGGCCGTGATGGGTAGCAAAGAGGGTCCCTTGGTTCGGTCTGTCACCTGGATAGTCCATTGCTGCAATAACAAGTGTTGTGGTTGGCGATGCAAGGTCGGCCAGGTACTTGTAAGTGCACGGCAGGAGCGCGGCAATGATTCCGCATGGCCGCGATGTTCGATGGCGACTCGCCCAGTCGACCTAAGCGAACAGTTCTTTAACGATTGAGTCAATTTCTATCGCCACGCCCTGGTGAGTCAGAGCCTGTCGGATCACGTTGCGCTGCGTCTCGAACCGCTTCGCGGGGAGGGGGACATCGGCGGAGATTCTCTCCGCCTGTTCGGCCAGTTCCACAAGCCGACGGTGCACCTCGTCGGTGGGGTCGTACAAAGGTATGGGTAGCTGAAACACGGATTTGTCGAAGTGTCGTGGATTGTGCTCTCCGCGTGGTTGTAGCGGTCGAACAGCCGTCGTGAGGGTTTCCGAATTGAGAAATGCGGTCAGGAAGCGGGCTTCGTCGATATCCGCGGCCGAACCCCAGTACAACTGGTGCTCGATAATGACCTTATCGTCAGTTACCACTGCGGCGGCGGAATACATGCCACTGGCGGCATAGACCACCCGATACTTTGTCGCCGGTAACTGGTGTGACAGTTTGTTTCGATAGTCGAGCTGTTCCGCGAGGCTCAGTCGGTTGCTTTTTCGGTGCCGTTCCCAAATTTTCTCGGCCGCTCGCCACCACTGGGCAAGTCCTGGATAGGTGTCGAGCTGATCATCGTTACCGTCGAGAAGCCGATTGCCACTCCAGGGGATCACTGCGCTGACGCTCGACGCGCCGCGGAATGGTAGAATGCTGTCGCCTCGGTATAGGGGCCGAACGAAATCCTGCTCAACGACACCGGTCATTGCAGGAAGGTGTTTCCATGGCGGTTTCTCGTTCGGGCTGCGACGGCTTCGAACCGTTATGCGGCCGGCGCCGGAGCCGAGTGGTCCGCTGTCCATCTCTTCGACGAGGAACAACATGTTGGGCACCACGGTGGCTCCCTGTGCGAACCGGCCCATGTATGGAGAGGCAGTCGTCGTACGCACCGGTTCGCCGACGTAGCGCGAGATACCGGCTAGGACCTCGTCGCGAGATGCCCCGTTTAGGCTCAGGCGTCCGGCCCACACTTGCGGTTTCTGGATGAGCGGGACATTGTTCGCCGCGTTCCGGCGCGTGCCGAACGCAACACATGCAGGAACGGGGAAGAACGAGGGCTTAACGAGGTGTAAGTCCCATGGGCGTTCGAAGGCGACCGTCACGCCTTCGGTCGGCGCGGAATAGTTCCCTTTGCGGAACCCTTCGTAGGCGCTACGGCTATGGATTTTCCGTGGCAGGACATCCCACGGCATAACGTACCCGAAGCGGCCTCCGGGCCGGAGGTATTGCTCGATACACCGCGCGACAAATAGCGCGGAGAGATCTTGGTTGGTGGCATGGCTTCCTCCCACCCACAACGATCGATCGACGCTCATGGCGCGAAACGTGGCTTTCTGAGGTCCGGTCATGTGCCGGTAGGACAACCACGGCGGATTGCCGACGAGCACGTCCACCCGGTTGTCCGGGCGCTTCAGCCAATCAGGCCGGGCAACGTTGCGGATGTAATAGCCCCAGATGTGGTCCAGCTTCTCGTCGTGCAGTTCGCACATGACTCGGAAGGTCTGCTTCAGCATCGCGCGCTCGTCGATGTCGTCGATATCGAGTCGCCGGAAAAGTCCAGCGAGCGACGGCACTGGTGCCCCGCGTACCCGGTCGGTGGCGCGATCGGCCAGCTCGGCGACAAGGCGGTCGAACAGGTCCGCACTCGCGACGATCCGGTCAGGGAAACTGAACATCCGAACCGCAGGATCAGCAAAAGTAGCGTCCGAGACAAATGTCGAATGGTCAAGTTCAGCGGGAATGGTGAGGTTGTCGTCCGACCACAACGAGGTCTCCTGTCCCCACCGCAGTGAGTCCGCAAGGTACACCGGCACGGCGAACGCGGGGCGCCCCCCGTGCTGCAGGCGGCGGGGTCCGATCGCGAGGAGGTAGGTGACGCGCGCGAGCGTCACCGCGACCGGATGCACATCGAAGCCCACGACGTGCTCGGTCACCGCACGGACAACAGCAGGTCCACCGGTGCCGGCAGCCTCCGCAGCTGAGATATAGTGGCGGACGGCATGGAATAGGAAGGTGCCGCTGCCGCAGCTCGCGTCGAGCACGCGCTCGTCGAGCGGGTGCTGCACGCATTCGTCAACGATGCTTTCGGCGAGCCAATCCGGGGTGTAGTACTCACCGAGCAGGTGCCGAACGTCCGCGGGAATGATCGACTCGTACAGAACCTTCATCACGTCGTGCTCGACATGCTGCCATGAGAAGCGGGTCAGTCGACGCGCCAGGTCCTTGACGAACCGGCTGCCACCGGGCACCTCGACCACCCAGTCGAAGAAGTCAGCCTCGATCACACCCCCGATCTGTGCTTGGGTGAAGAGCTCACCGGAGGTGATCGCCGCGGCGGTGAGCGCGGGATCCATCGGGTCGAAGCCCACCACGGCGTGACCGATGACCTCCGCCATCAGAACCAAAAGTGTGTGATCGATAAAGAGTGCGTCGTCGTCACTGAAGTGAGTGCCGGAAGCCGTAGTGAGCAGTTTAGCCCACAACGCTCGCTTCACCCTGACTTCGGGCATGTTTCGATGTCGTGCGTAGATCGCGCGCAGTTCCGTGGAGTCGATGGCATATGAAGGGCTGTCGGCTCCCAGCCTCCGAACGATCTCCCTGGGCGTCGGTTCTACCTCGTTCCCGCTGGCAAGTATGGATTCGAGCCATGCCAGTACCTTGTCGACGTCCGGTTTGCCGTAACTAACCTCCATGGTGGCCTGGACGGCATGGAGCTTGCCGCCGAGACGGCGGTAGACTCGCCATTCGAAGCCATCGGTCATCACTCCAATCCATCGACGTTCGGCTTCATCGTCGTGCGCGGCGAGAGACTTGGCAAGCTGCCGCCTCGCAGCGTTTTCCGCGGCGTCATCCCGCAGGTCCCGCCGCACAACGAAGACGGCAGTGCCCGTCGCGGTCTCGATCGGCCCCTTCGCCCCGCCGAACTCGTGCGCAGGAAGTCCCAGGCTGCTCGCCCGCAGCAACCGCGTGACATCGCCGCGGACCTGCGCATCGGTTCGGTCATCGTCGCGGGTGGCGAGGCGCCTGACCAACGCGAGCAGGCTCGTCGGGTCGTCGCCGTCGGCCGAGGGCAGCGACGGCCAGCGGCGCAGCACCTGAGTGGCCGGTGTGGCGAAGACGGCGGCACCAGCGGCGAGCTCTGGCTGGTCCACACGAGGAACGTTGAACCGGACTACGCCCGCCGCACACGCCGGCTGTCCGATCAGCACTGGCGCGCCACTCACTCCGGCCAGTGGTAACGCTGCTGCGGACTCCCGGCACGCCAGCTGCATGACGGGAGCACCGTCGGGAAGCTCCCCCGAAACCCAGGTGATCTCGCCGGACACAGCGAAACCAGGCATTGCACGTACAGCCGCTGGCCTCCCCGGTGCGACGAACGGCGTGTGTTCTACGGCATCGAGGGCCAGCTGAATCGGTTCGAGACCCTCAGGCAGAGCGCGCCCGAGGCGAAGCAGGGCGACATCGAGATGGTGATCGCCATCATCGACAGTGGCGTCACTGACGTGCCCGGTCCACACGCATCGCAGCCGTGAGAATGCAATCTCGCCGGTCTCCCTGTCACCGATGCAGTGAAAGGCGGTCAAGGCGAGACGGTCTGTGACCGCGAAGACGGTGCCGCGCTCATCGCCGGTTGCAGCATCCAGCAACCGGCCGACCGCCATAGTCACCTCTCGCTCTGCCGGGACTTCAATATCAACTTTGCGGACAGCGTCGCTCCAGTCGATGCCTTTGCGATCACCACGCCGGCTTCGGCCTGCACAGCGATGTCGAACCCGACTTCGATGGTGTCAACTGCCCACGGACTCTCGTTGTCGGAGGTTAGGACGCGCACGAGCCGAGCTCGGAACCGGTCCGCTACCTGCGCCACGCTGTCGGCGATTTCGGAGGCACGCCGGCGAAAGTCTTCCGGCACCGCCACCCTCGGAGAAAGATCACCGGAAACCGAGCTAGGACGAACTTCCAGCAGTATCTCCACTGGTTGGTCGTCCTCACGCTCACCAGATCTGGCCATCGTGTCCCTCCCTGACGGCGAGTTATCGACAACAATCATCATCACGAGCCTTAGGCGCCGGACTAGCGGCCGATCAGGTATTTCTGCACGTCACTCGGCCGTCAGAACGGCGGTTACGAGCGATGTGGACCCCGGTCCTCATGCGCGCTGGACGGGCAGGGGACACCGCGCTCGTTGAGGTGCCGGGCACTCCCACTTCCGGCGCCAGTCGGCCCGGGTGACGCGGTGGCCGTGGTCCTGCGATTCGGCCGCGATGTAGATCAACGCGGTGTCGAAGTCGCGAGCGGCCAGGATCGCCCTGCTCACCTCGGCCGGGCTCGACGGTCGGGTCACGGTGTCTCCTCGGAGGGACGGAACGGTGACTGTCCCTGTATCGGCAAGAGGTGCCCGATGCCCGAACCGTGGCCGCGTGCCGACGTCCTGCGCAACCGCCGGAACCTGCTGGCGGCCGCCGAAGAGGCGTTCAACGCCGGAGGCGCCGGGGCATCCCTGGATGACATCGCTCGCGCGGCCGGGGTGGGCAACGCCACCCTGTACCGGCACTTCCCGACCCGGCAGCAGCTCATCGACGCGGTGTACGCGGAGCGCATCCAGGCGCTTTGCGACCTGGCCGCGCGGGTGCGGGTCACCGAACCGCCCGGTGTGGCGCTGCTTACATGGCTGCGCGCCGTGGTCGACCACATCAGCCGGAGCCGCGGGCTGCGCGACGCGTTCGTCGACGCCCACCACCTCGGCGGCGACGGGGCTCCCCGGGTGGCCGAATGGCACCGCAAAACCGACGATGCCGTCGTTCCCCTGCTCCAGGACGCGCAGGCGGCGGGAGCCGCGCACCCGGACCTGCGCGCGGGCGAGTTGATGGCTCTCGTCGCGTCGATCGCGCACGCGGGCGGGGGCGACCCGGCCGGGGCGCACCGGCTGCTCGAGTTCGCCTGGGAGGGCGTTTCCCCGCGACGGTGACCGCCGGATCCAGGTCCACGTGGGATGCGGCGTCGAACGGAATCTTCAGGCGGACCCCAGACGCCGCCCGACGATCCACTGTGGCCGGAGCCGGTGAACCCCGATGGACCCCTGTCTCCGGGGCTTTTGATTGAGCGACGGCGAAACGTGCCTCCAGGATCTGGCTGTTCACCACCTCTGGAGGGATCCGCTCATGCCCAACCGTCGTCAGTTCCTCACGAGATCCGCGCTCGGCGTGGGGCTCGCCGCCGTCCCCGTCACCTTGCTCGCCGGCGGGGCCGGGCGGTCCGGCGCCGCCACCGATCTGGCCAAGTTCGCCGATCCGCTGCCGATTCCGCCCGTGCTCAAGCCCGGTGCCACGCTGTCGATCCGGCAGGTCGCCGGCACCATCCGGGCGCACTCGCAGCTGACACCCACTCCCGTGTGGACGTACGAGGGTTCCTACCCCGGGCCGGTCATCGACGTGCGGCGGCCCCAGCGGGCGTCGGCGGGGTTGGGGTGCGGGCCGGCGTCGGCGAGTTGGTAGTCGTAGGGTGGTCGGCCGCCGAGGTAGCGGCCCTGCTGGGTGGCCTGGTTGTGCATCGCGGCCAGGACGCGGTGGCGAGCGCGGAGCACTTCGCGTTGTGATTGAGTGGCCGGCAGCGACATCAGCGCGCGGTGGTCGCGGTTGCCGAGATCGACCGGACCTCCTGTTTCCGGCAGCCACAGCTGGACGCACCAGGCGTGCAAGGTGGTGAACTGGGAGCCGGTGAAAGCGCGTTCGTACTCGCCGACCACGATTGCGTCGATTGGCTTGTCTGATCCGGCAATCTCGGCCATGAGGCGTGCGGCGTGCGTTCGTTGTGGCCATGGGACGCGGCGTGAGGTGCCGGCGTCGAAGTATGCGGCGATGATTCGCCCGTGGCCCGCGATGAGGTCGTTGGCCATGTCCCGTTGCCAGCCTTGCGATGACACGCGGTCTTGATGGCGGGTGGTCGAGCTTCGGCCGTAGAAGGCGAACCGGAGTCCGCCGCGGGTGTCGGATGGGGGAGAAGTGCGGATGCTTCTTCGGAAGGCGTATGACGGTGAGTTCGGAAGCATTCGCTCAATCAGCGCATCGGCCCGCTCGCGCAGCGAGCAGCGTATAACGTCCTATGCGCTGGCGCGTAAGGACGTGACCCTCGGCTTCCGCGGTTTCGCCGCTGAGGCCGCGGAACGTCCCGAGCCCGGTGGCGTTGACGGCGAACGGCTCGCTGCCGAACGGCAGGTTCATCGAGCCGATGAAGGTGACGGTGTGTAGTGCGTGGGCCTGGCCGCCTGGGCCGGAGGCGAGAACCGGGATAGGCCACGCGGTTACGCGGTGAATCGCTTAATTGTCAGCGAGCCGGACAGATATCCACGGTAGAAGGCAGATCCCTTGACAGCTCTCAGAGACCCGCGCATCCTCGCTTAAGCGTTTAACCCTCAACGGAGAGGAGCTGACCCGTGTCCCCGAGTTCACGTCGATTCCTGGCCCCGGTGCTGGCCGCCGTCACCGCCGCGGCCCTGATGGCGGCGCCCGCCGCGGCCGTCGCCACCCCGCAGGCCGGCGGCACCCTCAACTACCTGAAACAGATCTCCGGCCAGTACACGATCGCCGGGCAGCACAACAAGGAGCCCGCGAGCCAGCCCGCGTACTACACCGGGAAGGTCCACGACATCACCGGCCAGTACCCCGGCCTGTGGGGCGGCGACTTCTTCTTCGGCGCGTCCGACGTCGCCAATCGCCAGGCGGTGGTCAACCAGGCCAAGCTCGAATGGAGCAACGGCGCGATCGTCACGCTGACCTGGCACATGTGCCCGCCGACGCAGGGCAGTTCGTGCGACTGGAGCTCCGGGGTGATGAGCAAGCTCAGCGACGCCCAGTGGAGTGAGCTGATGACGAACGGCTCGAACCTCAACAACCGCTACAAGGCCCGGCTGGCCGAGGTGGTGCCGTACCTGCGGCAACTCCAGGACGCGGGTGTCCAGGTGCTGTTCCGCCCGCTGCACGAGCTCAACGACAGCTGGGCCTGGTGGGGCGGCCGCCCCGGCTTGGGCGGCAGCGCCGGGCTTTACCGGATCACCCATGACTACTTCGTCGGCCAGGGGCTGACCAGCATCGTGTGGAACTGGGCGGTCAAGGACGTCAACATGGGGTCGATCGCGAGCTTCTACCCCGGCGACAACTACGTCGACGTGGCCGCGCTGGACGTGTGGATGAAAGCGAACTCGTCGGCGTCGGACTACCAGGCGATGCTGAACGTCTCCCACGGCAAGCCGATCGCCCTGGGCGAGACGGGCACCATCCCGTCCCCGGAGCTGCTGGCGTCGCAGCCGAAGTGGACGTACTTCATGGAGTGGTCGGAGTACCTGCAGGGCAGCAACACGAACGCGGCCATCCAGCGCACGTACTTCGACGGGCGCGTGCTGGTGCTCGCGGAGATGCAGCGCGGCTGAACCCGGCCGGGAAGGCGGTCGCGGGCGAGCTGCCCGCGACCGCTTTCGTCGTCAGCCGACGTCGTTGAGGCAGCGCAGCACCGGCCGCGTCACGAGCTGCTCCGGGTCGAGCGCGTACCGCGTGGTGACTCGGATGGTGGCGTGGTCCCCCGGCAGCAACGTCAGCAGGCACTGGTCGGCCTCCGCGTCCGGAGCCAGCCGGTCGGGGAAGACCGCCAGATCGCGGAGCACCGAGCGCGCGGTGACCGTGATGGCGTAGCCGGTCGCCGTGCGCTCGACCCGCGTCTCGAACCGCGGCTCCGGGTAGTCGATGTCGAGGTCGTCGGCGAGGAACCGGATGGCCCGCTCGGCGCCCGTGTCCGCGACGAGCAGCTCGCGACGCGCGTCCGAAGCAACTCCGACGTCTCCCACGGGCAGCACCACCGCGGCCCGCGGCGGAACCCGCACGCTTTGGCTGGTCTTCGCGAGGATCTCCCCGTCCACGGTCATCCGCCGCAGCTCCACCGTTGTCTCCCACGGTGACGCCGAGTCGTTGACCAGGACGGCTCCCCGCTCCTGCAGGGTGATCAGCCGATCCGCATACGCGTCCCGCAACGCGTACCACAGCGGCTTGCGGCGTTCGGCGCCGTCGATCGCGCTCCAGGACGTCACCGGCCAGCAGTCGTTGAGCTGCCAGACGATCGTGCCCGTGCACCGCGGCCGGTGGCTGCGGAAGTGCTCGATGCCCGTGCGGATCGCGCGGGCCTGCGTCACCTGCGTGAGGTAGTGCCAGTCCGCCACCGATTCCGGCGCCGGGAAGTGGTGCGCGAGCCCGCGGGCGAGCTTTCCGTTGCCGTCGGCCGCTTTCTGGTGGTGCAGGATGCCCGGCGACTCCGGAGTCAGCGGGACGTCGTGGACGGCCGCGGTGAGCGTGGCCCACGTGGGCGGCGCCTGCCAGCCGAACTCGGACACGAACCGCGGGACGCGCTCGAGGTAGGCGCTGTAGTCCCGCTCGTTCCAGACGTCCCAGATGTGCACGCAGCCGTGGTCGTCGTCCAGGGCGTCGCGCTCCGGATCGCCCGACCACGGGCTGCCGGGAACGTAAGGCCGGGACGGGTCCAGTTCGGACACGATCGACGGCAGCAGGTCCTCGTAGTAGCCCGCACCCCACTCACGGCCGGCGAGGCTTTCCCGCCAGCCCCAGTGGAACCAGCCGAGGTAGTTCTCGTTGTTGCCGCACCACAGCGCCAGCGACGGGTGCGGCGCGAGCCGGACGACGGCCTCCCGCGCCTCGGCTTCCACCTCGCGCCGCAGCGGCTCTTCCTCCGGGTAGCCGGCGCAGGCGAACAGGAAGTCCTGCCACACCAGCACTCCCTGCCGGTCGCACGCGGCGTAGAAGTCGTCGCTCTCGTAGATCCCGCCGCCCCACACGCGCAGCAGGTCGATGTTCGCTTCGACGGCCTGGCGGACCCGCCGGTCGTAACGAGCCGCGTCGACGCGGTGCGGGAAGCAGTCGTCGGGGATCCAGTTGGCGCCGCGGACGAACAGTGGAACGCCGTTGACGCGGAAGGTGAACGCGCCGCCGTCGGTGTCGAGTTCGACGGTCCGGAAGCCGATCTCGCGCGCCCAGGTGTCCACTATGGACCCGTCCGCGGTTTCCAAGGTGACGGTGAGCGGGTAGAGCGGCTGGTCACCCAGGCTGTGCGGCCACCACAGCCGCGGATCCGGGACCCCCGCCCGGAGCGGGGCCGACGCCGGGCCGGACACCTCGACGTCGGCGACGCGCGCCCGCAGCACGAGATCGTCCCGGCCTTCGACTTCGGCGTGCACGACCACGACGCCGTCGCCGCCGGCGGCCACCCGCACCTGCCGCAGCCGACCGACGTCCCAGACCTCGATCGACGCCGTCTTCCACAGCCCCGCGGTGACCAGCTTCGGCCCCCAGTCCCACCCGAAGTTGCAGGCCATCTTGCGGATGAAGTTGGCGGGCTCGTCGTTGCCCAGGTTGGGCAGGTCGCCCAGCCGCGCCCGTTCGGCCCGCGCGTAGCGGACCGCCGAGCTGAACGTGACGGCGAGGGTGTTGCCGTCGGCGAGCAGGTCGGTCACCGGGATGCGGTACGAGCGGTGCATGTTGCGGGTTTCGGCGAGTACGCGGTGGTTGAGCTCGATCTCGGCGATCGTGTCGAGGCCGTCGAAGACCAGCTCGGCCGTGCCCAGGGCCGCGGGGCGGTCGAACGTCGTTTCGTA